>JAJDAI010000921.1 GCA_029261955.1 Deltaproteobacteria bacterium
GCGAGCAGGCCGGCCCGCGCGGCGTCGGGGCCGGTGCCGGTCTCCGCCGCCTTCTTCATGGCGACATAGGCTCCGGCCGGCTCGTCGCGATCCGCCCGCTTCTGGGCGAGCTGAAGCAGGGAGTCGGTGTAGTGCAGCCGGGCCTCCTGCCGGCGGTCCTCGGGCTGCCGGGTGTCGGCTGCGACCGCCGCGAAGCCCTCGGCGGCCGCCTGGAAGCGGTCGTTGTTGTAGTCCTCGACCGCGGAGTTGAAGCGGTCGACGGCGGCGTCCTGCTGCACGCGGCGCTTGAGCGCGCCCTCACCTTCCCCGATGGAGGCCAGCCAGGCCTCGGCTGCGGCGCTCCGGTTCGCGTCGAGGTGCACCTGCACGACCAGCTGGATCGCGGCGTCGACGAGCTCGGCGTCCTCCGCCTTCAAGCCCGCCTCCCGGGCCTGCTTCGCGCGCTCGATGGCCGGCTCGCCCTGGCCGCCGTCTCGCAGCGCGTAGCCCAGCTGGAGCGCGAGCCGGGCCCGCAGGTCGGCCTCGATGGACGCCGAGGTCAGCGCCTCTTCAGCCCGGAGGGCCTCCTCCAGCTGACCGGTGGTGGCGAGGAGCAGCGCGATCTCGGCGTCGAGGCGGTCGCGGATGGACCGCGTCGCCGTGGCGGCGAGCTCACGCGCGGCCCGGAGGCTGGTCAGCGCGCCCGGCAGGTCACCCTGGCGGCGGCGGACCTCCGAGTCGAGGACCTGCGCGCGGCGGCGCAGCTCCGTCGCCCCGGTGGTGGCGAGGCCGCCGCGCGCCAGCTCCGTCTGGCGGGTGGCTGCGTCGAAGTCCCGCTGCTGCAGCGCGGCCTGAGCCAGGCGCAGGCGGGCTTCGGCCAGGGCGAGCGGCGCCTGCGTCTGGGCCAGCAGGGCCACTGCCTGCTCGAGCTGGGTGCGCCCCTCGGCCAGCTTGCCGGCCTCGAGCGCCCAGCCGCCGCGGGTCGTGAGCACGCTGGCGCGCAGCACGTCGAGCTCCGTGCCCTTGAGCAGGCTGTCGGCCTCCGCGACCGAGCGGGAGGCCGGGCCGGGCTGGTCGAGATCCTGCTGGAGGTTCGCGGCCTGGAGCAGCACGCCGGCCCGGCGGGCGTCGTCGTCGAAGCCGCGCGCCGCGGTCACGGCTCGGTTCAGCGAGGCGGCGGCCGCGGCGGCGTCACCGGCCTGGAGCTGGAGCCCGGCCAGGGCGAGCTCCACCTCGGCGAGATCGACCTTGGCGCCCTGCGCCCGCGCGTTCTTCATGGCCGCTTCCGCGGCGGCGGCGTCGCCGGTCACCGCGTGCGTGTAGCCGGCGCCGGCCATCGCGGCGGCGATGAGCGTGGGGTCCTGGAGCTGCTCGGCGAGCGCGCGGGCGCGCCCGTAGGACTCCAGCGCCTTCTCCGGCCGGCCCAGGAGCCGCAGCGACGCACCCAGGTTCAGCTCGCCGAGGGCCTGCTGGAGCGCGTCGGCGCCCGCGGTGCTCAGCCCCGCCTGGGCGGAGGCAAGCGCGTCCTCGTGCCGACCCAGGCCCTGGAGCAGCGACGCCTCGAGGTAGAGCGCGGCGGTGGTGCCGGGCTGCAGGGCGAGGGCTTGCCGGGCGCGCGCGAGGGCGGCGCGGTAGCGCCCCTGTCCGCGGCGGGCGAGCGCGGCGTTGTAGGCCGCCTCGAACCAACCCGTGGTGTCCGCGACGTCGCCGAAGAGCGACGCGGCGACCTCGTAGCGGCCGGCGCTCAGGTCGGTCATGCCTTGCACGAAGCGGTCGAACTCGGCCTGCACGGCCGCGCGCTCCTCGTCGCTGAGTTCGTGCTCGATGGGGCCTTCGACGGCGCCGTAGATCGACGCGTCGACTTCGGCGTGGGCGGGCCCGGCCAGGAGCAGGGCGAGCAGCAGGGCGAGTCGGGGGGAGCTGAGTCGAGTCACTTGTGCACCCCCTTCAGGGCCGCTTCGAGGTTCCAGTCGGGATCCTGCTCCGGGGTGTGGCAGGTCGTGCAGATGGCTTCGATGATGCACTCGGGGCAGCTGTCGCCGAGCCCCACGACGTTCTCGGTGCCGCCCTCGGCCGCGACGTGCTGCTCCCCGGGTCCGTGGCAGGCCTCGCAGCCCACGCCGTCGCCCACGAGGTAGTCGCCGGCCGTGGCTGGGGTCTTCGTCCCGGCGACGGCGTGGCAGGCCACGCAGCTGGCGTCCTCCTGGAGGTTGCGCTCCTTCAACCGCTTCATCGCGCCGACGTGAGGACCCTTCTTCCATGCCCTGTGTTCCTTCTTGTGGCAGGAAACGCAGGCCTTCACGCCGAGGTTCTGCCCCTCGGGAAAGGCGAGCAGGGGGCGTCCGGCGCGGCCCTGGAGCAGGTCCTCGCGGGCCGAGCGGAAGGTGGCGGGCTCCATGCCCACGGCGGCCCAGTGGTCGATGTGGGGCACCGCGCGGTCCACCTCGAAGCGGATGGAGTGATCGGCGTCGTGGCAGCTCACGCAGGCGCCGCGTGCCTCGCTCACGGGGGTGCGTGAGCCGGCGTGGGGGCCGCCGGGGCCGTGGCAGGCCTCGCAGGTGACGTCCGTCTTGGCGGAGCCGTGGTCGCCCAGGACGAATCCGGTGGGCTCGCCCAGGCCCGTGACGTGGCAGCGCACGCAGGCGGGGTCTTCGGCCTTCTCGCGGTCGTACAGCGTCCAGTAGGCGATGGAGTGGTGGCTCAGGCCCCACGAGGCGTTCTCCTGCACGTGGCAGGAACCGCAGGCCCCGCCGCCGTAGTAGCGGTCCGCTTCGAAGGCTCCCCACGGGTCTTGCCCCGTGGCGGCGCGCAGCCGCAGTTCCACCAGCAGACCTGTGCCGGGGCTGAAGGGCCGCCAGGCGTCGAGGGTCTCGAAGCCCTCGGCGGTCGGGCGAACGAGGAGCACGCTGGGGGTGGAGCTCAGCTGGTTCTCGGACGCGAAGCGGCGCGCGAAGTCCTTGTACATGGGGAAGTCGGCGCCGAAGTCGGTCTTGAATGCCTCGATCTCCGACAGGCCGTTGCGCGAGGAGGCCACCCCGAGCACCGTCACCTGCCCGGCCAGCTTCTTCGCGAGCTCCCCCACCTCGGGGGCGACGACCTGGCAGTGGGGGCAGGACGCGCTGAAGTAGAAGAGCAGCGTCGGTCCCTGGATGAGCGTCTTCAGCTCCGGGGCGTTCATGTCGGCGTCGAGCACCGTCATGTCGAGGCTGGGGGCCGGGAAGGCCTCCCCCTCGAGCACGCGGGTGGTGCCGGCGGCCACCTGGGCGCCTTCGGGCCGGGTCCAGGCTGGGGACGGCGGTGCCGGCGCGAGCAGCATGAGGGCCGCAGCGACCAGCAGCAGCCTCCTCACTGCGAGGCCTGCCGCTGACGGAGCGCCGCCAGGGCGTTGCCCAGGCCGACGACGCCGTGCTGGTTGTTGTCGATGCGGCAGTGCTGGTCGACGATCCCCATGCGCAGCGCGCCGAGGCCCTCCTCGGGATCGGGGAAGTAGAAGCTGTTGTCCGGCGTGTACATCTGCTCCATCAGGTGGCGCCCCCCGTCCAGGAGGGACTGCTCCCAGTGTGCAGACGGGTCACCGCGCCGCCAGGCGATTCGGGCCACGCCGCCCAGCGCCTCGCCCCGGGCCGCGGCGCGGGTGGTGCGGGGGATCTCCTGGATGCGGCGGTAGCTGCCCCAGTAGTCCGGGAAGGGCGGGTCGGGCAGGG
>JAJDAI010000922.1 GCA_029261955.1 Deltaproteobacteria bacterium
GGCATCGAGCCCTACAGCTACGCCGTGCAGCAGTACGAGGTGGTGGAGTTCCTGCGCCCGGCCCGGCCGGCGAAGCCTGGCGAGACCCTCGAGGTCAGCAGCTTCGACTCCGGGGACCTCGGCATGCACATCGCCTACTACGCTGAGGGCATGAGCATCAGCCCGATCGTGCCGCACTACAGCGCCGCGACGGCCCCGAAGGAGGGCGAGCCGGTCATCCTCTTCCTGCAGCGCTCGGTCTTCCTGACCTTCGACGCGAAGAGCGGAGCCCTCGTGGGGCCCGACGACACCTGGGCGCGCGCGATCGACGGCGCGGTCGAGGGCATCGCGAGCAAGGCGGTGGTCGCGGCGAAGGCCGAGCCCCCCTGCAACTGCGATCAGCTGAACCTCACGGTCGGGGCCATCGGCATCGACGACGCGCTGCGCGCTCGCATCGACAAAGCCATCGACGCCCGCTTCAGCAAGCGGGGAGGCATGAGCTGGTCCGTCGTGGAGCTGCGCCCGAACAAAGAGCGCTAGCAGCGCGCAGCTTGCAGTGCTCTCCGGGGACCTCCCTGTGGTAGTAGACGCCGCATGATCGACCTCGAGCTGCTCGAACACGCGAATACGCCCATCGGCACCATCTACCTCGGGCGCCGACACGTGCCGACCCGGGACGGCTGGGTCTACGAGATCCGCATCTCGGGCCAGCTGCTGATGTGCAGCATGAACAACATCTCCGAGCAGAAGCTCTCCGAGACGGCGCTGGAGCTGCACGAGGGTCAGGGTCCCCTGAAGGTGCTCGTCGGCGGTCTGGGCCTCGGCTACACCGCCCGGGCGGCCCTGGTCGATCCGCGGGTGGCCAGCGTGCGCGTGGTCGAGAAGATGGACTTCGTCATCGACTGGATGGCGCGAGGCCTGCTGCCGCTCTCCGCCGAGTTTGCGGCGGAGGAGCGCCTGGAGATCGTCCAGGGTGACGTCTTCGAGCAGCTGCTTGGGCCGCCGGGGGAGCTCTACGACCTCATCCTGGTGGACGTGGACCACGCGCCCGACGACCGCCTCGCGGAGGGGGAGGGCGACTTCTACTCGACCGAAGGTCAGAAGCGGGTCGCGCGCCACCTGGCGCCGGGCGGCGTGCTCGCCGTGTGGTCGGCCTGGGACAACGCGGACTTCGCGAAGGTCCTGGACGGGCTCTACCCGCGGTCCTGCCGCGAAGGCGTGAGCTGGCCGGACGAGCTGGAGGAGGGGAAGAACTTCCACAACACCCTCTTCTTCGCGGGCGGCAACGCCCAGCCGACGCCGGTCGCCTGAGTCCGAGCGGGCTCGCCCCTCAGCCTGGAGCCACGTCTCCGTCGCGCAGGCGGCGCGCGAGGTCGTGCCCGAGCTCGTCGAACTGAAGCACGCCGCGGCGCACGGGGCCCCAGAGCAGGGCGACGCCGAGGCCGCTGATCTCGAAGTGCTGGAGCAGGGCCGAGCGCCCGGCCCCCC
Organism: Deltaproteobacteria bacterium; assembly: GCA_029261955.1. Lineage (GTDB taxonomy): Bacteria > Myxococcota_A > UBA796 > UBA9615 > UBA9615 > CALCXL01. The sequence continues at coordinate 1,468 of JAJDAI010000922.1, forward strand.
GGGGCTCGATCACGAAGCGATGCAGGATGTGCACGAGGCCGGCGATGCGCGTCTCGAAGGCGAGCTCGCGCGGCGGATCCACGGACACGAGGTGGGGCCGCATCTGCCTCGGCTTCCCGTTCCCCTGGGGCCGCAGCTGCATCGTCCAGCGGCAGCCCGGCTCGAGCCGGCCGGCGGCCGAGGTCACCAGGTGGCTCCAGCGGGGCCAGGACCCGGTGTCGGTGAAGAGCGCCCAGGCCTCCTCGGCCGAGGCGGGCAGCTCCGCGCTCAGGTCGACTCGACGCACGCGGCTCCCTCGCTCCGATCCGGCCAGGGCAGGCGGCCGGGGGGCGCGCCGGTGGGCAGCCGCTCCACCCCGGGGTCGAAGGCGACGGCCGCGATCGCCCCGGCCTGGATGGCCGACTCGAGCGACGCCGTGAAGTAGGGCGCCTGCCCGTGCATGTTGGTGGCGAGGAAGACGTTCACGTCCCGCATCGCGATGGGCAGCGGGCCGCGCTGCACGATCTGCGTCGCGCTGGAGAGGCCGCTCAGCACGATCTCGATGGGCTCCGGCAGAGTCGGATCGGAGAGCCGCTCGTCCTCCCAGACGATGCGCGCCAGCTCCTCCACCGGGTGCTCCGAGGCGAGCGTGCCCAGGCGGTGGTGGCGGAAGTCGGTGTCGAGGGCGATGGAGCCGACCACGACCCCAACCGCGGGCGGCCGGAGCTGCTCGCGGTACTGGTCGTGCTGCACGAGGATCGGGTGCCAGCCCCGCCGCACGTTGTGGCCGCCGAGCGGCAGGTCCCGGGGCAGGGGGCGGTCGAAAAACCAGGACACGCCGACGTGTTCGTAGACCGACTCGCCGAGGAAGGCCTCCAGCTCGGCTCCCGCCAGGCCGAAGCCCCCGGCGATCGGGGCGTCGCTCTGCTGCAGGACCGCGCTCAGCGCCGGCGGGGGGATCGCCAGGAACAGCGCATCCGCCTCGTGCTGCTCGCCGCCTTCCATCGTCAGCTCGACCCCGCGGGAGCCGGCCCGGGCCCCGAGGCGGGCGATGCCCAGGCCAGTGCGGACCTGCACCCCAGCCGCGGAGAGCGCGGCGGCCCAGGTCGTCACGAAGCCGTGCGGGGAGTTCGGCGGCCGCGTGTTCCAGTACAGGGGGTCCGTCGAGTCGCGCAGGATGCCGGCGACGTTGGTGCCGATGCGGTGGAAGAACTCCCACATCGTCATGCGCAGGGTGCCCGCGATGCCGCCCAGCGCCGTGGCGCGCATCCAGGCCTGGCAGCCCTCGCTGATGCCGCGCTCGGCGAGGAATTCCGCCACCGAGATCTGGTGGTAGTTCCCGCCGCCCAGCCGGTAGCGCAGGTAGGCAGCGACGATCACCGCGCGGTCCCGCCAGGTGCACGACGCCACGAAGGGTTGGAGCCAGTCGCGGCTCAGGTCGTGGCGGGCCGTGAAGTGGTCCTGCCAGCGCGTGCCGATCAGCTCGAAGAGGGCCGGCGCCGAGTGGTAGGTGGACTGGTAGACCTTGCAGGAGTTGTCGCCCTGGAAGTGGCCTTCGGCGTCCAGCTGCGAGGCCCAGAGTCCGCCCAGCTGGGGGCTGCGCTCGTAGATCGTCACCCGGTGCCCCGCCCGGGCGAGCAGCAGGGCCGCGGTCATGCCGGCCGGGCCCCCGCCCACGATGGCGACGGCGGCTGCGTCGCGAGGGGGAGGGCCAGCGGGCGTGGCGGGGTTCTCAGGCTGCAGCACCCCCGGACTCTATGGCCGCAGTTGATCGTGAGCAATCACGGGGGATCAGCGGGCAGCGAGC
>JAJDAI010000923.1 GCA_029261955.1 Deltaproteobacteria bacterium
GGATGCCGCCGCCGTAGCCGGCGTTCTTGTCCAGGTAGACCCCCTGGACCCGCTCGTGGCTGCGGGCGAGCCCTTCGACCTCCGCGCGGGTGCCGTCCTTGCTGCCGTTGTCGACCAGCGTCACCCACAAGGGCACGCCCGCCTTGCTGAAGGCGTCGAGCAGGTCCTCGGTGACCTCCGTGACGTTCCCCTCCTCGTTGAGCAGGGGGATCGTCAGCGACAGCCCGGGCAGCTCGCCGCCCTTCACCGCGCGTCGTTCGCGCTTGATCCAGGGACGCGGGCCCTCCTCCTGGGAGAGTGCGTGTTCGGTCGATTGCTGGGGGGTGTCGGTCGCCATGGGGAATGCTGCTCGCTCAGAATAGTCGCTGCTGCGACCCCTCCGCCACGATGCGGCGGACCGTCTCCCACTTCGTGCGCACGAAGGGCGGAAAGCCCCCCGTGCGGGAGTGGACCTGTCGAAGCCACGCTTGCGTGACGGGATCGGATGGATAGCCGGAGCCGAGGCGCTCGCCGGCAGCGGCCTCGAGCTCCGCCAGGCGGTCGTCGCGGCAGGTCTTGGCGTAGACGGAGGCGGCGGAACAGCAGGGGTAGGTGTCGTCCGCGCCGTTCTCCGCCACGATCTCGACCTCGAGCCCGGCCGTCGCCAGCCGGAACCGAAGCTCCTCGCGGAACTTCGGGATGCCGCGCGGTGTGACCGGCGCGTCGAGCACCAGCACGTCGGGCCGGAACTTCAGGGCCAGCTCGATGATGGCCCGCTTGCCGAGCTCGCCCAGCGAGGTCGCGTCGATCTGGGCCGGGCTGACCTCCAGGGTCTCCCAGCTGCCGTGCTCGGCGAGGGGCTCGCGCAGCGCCTCACGCCGCTTCTTCGTCAGCTTCTTGCTGTCGCGTGCGCCCAGGTCGAACAGCGTGGCCTCGCGCTCGGCATCCACCAGGAAGGCGCCGAAGACGAGGGGGCCGAGCACGCAGCCGCGGCCAGCTTCATCGATGCCGAGTCGGGTCGTCACGGAGCGCAGGGTAGCCGTCGAGAACGCCGGCCGCCCTTCGGGGAGGTAGCCTGCGCCCATGCGCACATCGATCTGGCTGTTCTCCCTGCTCTTCCTGGCCTCCTGTGCCGCGCGCCCCGGCGGCGGCGACGACGACGACTCGGCGGCCGACGACGACGACGCCGCGGACGACGACGACGCCGCGGACGACGACGACGCCGCGGATGACGACGACGCCGTCGCCGGCCCGGCCCAGGTCCGCATCGACAGCTCGGCCGGCACCTTCGTGGTCGAGCTCTTCGAGGAGGAGGCGCCGATCACCGCCGCGAACTTCCTCGCCTACGTGGACGCCGGCTTCTTCGACGGCAGCGACGGCCTCGGCGCGACGATCATGCACCGCGTCGTCGCGGGCTTCGTCGTGCAGGGTGGCGGCTTCACCGCGGAGCTGGAGCAGAAGGAGACGATGGCCGCCATCGTCAACGAAGCGTCCACCTCGGGCCTCCTGAACACCCGCGGCACCTTGTCCATGGCGCGCACGAACAACCCCGACAGCGCCACGTCGCAGTGGTTCGTGAACCTCGTCGACAACGCCTTCCTGGACCCCGCCGACTCGGCCGGCTACGCCGTCTTCGCCGAGGTCATCGAGGGGATGGACGTCATCGACGCCATCGGGGCCGTCTCGGTCAGCGATCAGGGGGGCCTCGGCGACGTGCCGAACACGCCGATCGTCTTCGAAGCCGTCGAGCGTCTTTGAACCGACTCCTCCTGCCGCTGCTCTGCGGCATGTGGGGCTTCCTGGCCGTGGCCGGGGAGGCCCTGGCGTGGCGGCCCTTGGCTGCGTCGCGGGTGGTCGCGCTCGCGTTGGTGATCACCGCGCTGATCGAGGCCCGCCGCGCCTGGCGCGCGCCCCCGCCGGCCCTGCTCCTCTGGGCCGCGGTCGCCCCGCTGGCCTGGCTGTCCCTGCTCTGGTCCGCGGACCGCCCCGAGACCCTGCGCATGGGCCAGCACCTGCTCCAGGAGGTGGTCCTGCTCGGCGCCCTGGCCGTGACCCCGCGCCGTCGGATGGTGGTCGGTGCGCTGGTGGTGGGCCTGCTCGGCGGGGGCGGCGCGCTGGCGCTGGGCTTCGCCGATGCGTTCGGTTCCGGGCTCGTGCGCGCGGGGCGGCTGCACCTCTGGGAAGGGGACGGCAACCTCCAGGCCCGGGGGCTCGCCCTCGGCCTGATCGCCTGGATCGCGATCCGCCGACCCGGGCCTGTGGGGGCCATCGGCGCGGGCCTGCTGGCCATGGGCCTCGCCCTCACCGGCAGCCGCGGAGCCTGGTTGGCGACGCTGCCAGCGCTGCTCTGGCTCGCGTCCTTTCCACCGCACCGCTCCACCCGCCGCGCCGCCCTGCTCGCGGTGATCGGCTTCGGCCTCGGCCTCGCCCTGCTCCCGGCCCGCCCCCAGCTCCGCTCCCCCCTGCAGGGCGTCGTCGAGCTGGATCGCGAGGCCCTGACCTCGGGCCGCGACGCCATCTGGACCAACACCCTCGCCATCGCCCGCGACCACCCCCTGCTGGGTGTCGGAGCCGGCGCCGTGCCCGCGGTCTACGACCCCTACCGGGACGCGCTCATGGCCGGCGGCGGCGCGCACAGCAAGCGCGGCCAGAACCCGCACAGCCACTACCTCCAGCTGCTGGCCGAGCTGGGCCCGCTCGCCTTGCTCATCTGGGTGATCGGACTGCTCTTCGCGGCCTTCGGCGGCGCGCGCCACGCCCCCCGGGTGGCGGCCCCGCTGCTGATCTTCAGCGCCCTCAGCGCGGCGACGGTCTGCACCCTCGATCAACGCGCCTGGTGGCTGTCCCTGCTCCTGGTCGGCCTGCTCTCCGCCCCGCTCGGCCGCCGCTGACGGTGTCGGGTGGGGTCAGGGGGAACCCTGCGGGTTCCTTGGCAGAAGCCTGCGGCTTCTGCTCCATCAGGTGGAGTCAGGACATCACCGCTCAGTTGGCGGAGTCGTCGTCGTCTGCCGAATCGTCGTCGTCTGCCGAGTCGTCGTCGTCGGCCGAATCGTCGTCGTCGCCCGAATCGTCGTCGTCTGCCGAGTCGTCGTCGTCTGCCGAGTCGTCGTCGTCTGCCGAGTCGTCGTCGTCCCCATCCGCGCACTGCGAGTTCGCCGCGCCCGGGGT
>JAJDAI010000924.1 GCA_029261955.1 Deltaproteobacteria bacterium
CCGGCCACCTTCCCCGCGAGGCCTGGCCGACACGATGCACCGCCGCCTGCTCCTGCTCCTGCTCCCGCTGCTGCTGCCGGCCTGCGACTGGCTGGACGACACCCGGATGCCGTGCACCCGCGACGCCAACTGCTTCGAGGGCTTCTTCTGCCCGACAGGAGACGGTGACCGCTTCTGCGAGGCGGGCAGCTCCGACGACGACGACGACGCGGCGGATGACGACGACACCACCGCCGACGACGACGACACCACCCCCGACGACGACGACGCCACCCCCGACGACGACGACGCCACCCCCGACGACGACGACGCCACCCCGGACGACGACGACGCCACCCCCGACGACGACGACGCCAGCCCGCCCGCCGACGACGACGACGCCACGCCCCAGGACGACTACCTCGCCCACCTCCACGTCGTGTACTGGACCGACTCCGAGTTCAACAACGAGCTCTGCCGCCAGGTCTACGAGGTCTCCGGCATCCAGGTCGTCGGCCAGGACCCGCCCGGCGGGAACTGCCCGACCTGCACCGGCCTGCTCGACCCCGTGTCGGCCACCGAGTCCGCCCTGACCACCTGCACGTCAGCGCACCTGAGCGAGGTCGACTACGGCGCGCCGATGCTCGGCGGCGAGCCTGGGGGGGACTTCGCCTCGACCCTCGCGGTGATGCACATCGACACGGCCCTGGGCTTGGGGCTGGAGCTGGACGACGCCGGCGCCTTCACCGCCGAGGCCCTGCGGGACGCCGAGGACGGATCGGGCCGCACGCTCACCCACCTGGTCTTCATCGAGGACCTGTCCGGCCGCTTCTTTACCGACGAGATCCACCTGAACGAAGGGGGCGCGGCGGTCCTGACCGGCACGAACTGGATGCCCTTCTTCTTCCTCGTCGACGGGGCCCAGACCATCCAGCTCTCCGGCGTCTACGCCGGGGACGGCATCTGGACGAGCAGCGGCCACGGCGGCGGCCCGACCGGCGTCGAGTCCGTCTCGTGGCAGATCGCCCTGGAGGCCCCGTGATGCTCCGCCTGCTCGCGCTGCTGCTCCTGGCCGCGCCGGCCCAGGCCGCCGACCGCGACGAGGCGGCCGAAGCGACCGCCGAGCGGGCCCAGCAGGTCTGGGAGGAGGACTGCGCCTCCGCCAGCGGCCTGAACACCACGCTGGCGGCCCGCTCCGTCGCGCGCGTCTCGACGGTGTGGGCGGACGTGAGTGAGGAGCTGGAGCGGAGCCGCAAGGTCTACCTGCTGTACTGGCGGGCGGTCCTGGCCCAGTGCCTGGACCAGGAGGAGCGCGCGATGGAGGACCTGCGGGCCTTCCTGGCGGCGCGCAACGACTCGAACCTCTGGTCGGATCTGGTGGACGACGCGAAGCGGCGGCTGGCCCGGCTCGACCGCGCGGAGGCGGGCGGCGATCCCTCGGCCGGGGGCGTCGTGCTCGGCGGGGTGCTCGCCGGCTCAGCAGCGGTCACCGCGGGGCTGAGCGGCTGGCGCTGGAGCACCGCGCTCGGCGTGGCGGAGACCCTCTACGAAGGACCGCACTCCGGCAGCGACCGCGTGACGCTGGGCCAGGAGGGCGACGACGCGGCGCTGCAGTCCTACGTGCTGACCGGCGTCGCCAGCGGCATCGGCGCGGCCGCCGCCGTCACGTGGATCGCCACGGCCGTCGTGTCCTCGCGGGACCGCCGGGCCTCGAAGGCAAGGCGTCCGAGCCCGGTGCTCGCCGCCGTGCCGTCCCCGGGGGGCGTGATCGTCGTGGTGGCCGGCCGCTGGTAGGCCCTTGCGGCACCCCGAATGACGATGCACTGTGGGCGCCTTCCAAGGACGTCCAGGCTCAAGCGCCCCGCTTCCGCCTACGCCGAACGCCGCCGCCAGATCCTCGAGGAGATGGAGGAGGGCAGCGCCATGCTGCTGCCCACCAACCCCGAGTTGATCCGCAGCGCTGACAGCCACTTCCCCTTCCGGCCGCACAGCAGCTTCTGGTTCGTCACGGGCTTCGACGAGCCCGGCGCCTGGGCCCTGCTGAAGAAGGACGGCGGCTTCACGCTCTTCGTGCTGCCCAAGGACCCCGAGCGCGAGGTGTGGACCGGCATCCGCTGCGGGGTCGAGGGCGCAGTCGAGCGCTTCGGTGCCGACTCGGCGTTCTCGGTCGCCGACTTCGACACCGAGCTGCCGAAGCTGCTCGCTGGCGTGGACACCCTGTACTTCGAGTTCGGTCGCCACCCCGAGGTCGAGCCGAACCTGACCCGCCTGCTCAACGGCATGCGCAGCGGGCGCAAGGCCCACCTCGGGCCCACCTCCCTCGTCGACCCCGGGTCGATCCTCTTCGAGCTCCGGCTGCACAAGACGGAGGACGAGCTCGCCCTGATGCGGACCGGCTCGACCATCACCGAAGAGGCCCACGTCGCCGCCATGCGCGACGTGCGGCCGGGCATGTATGAATACGAGATCCAGGCTCTCGTCGAGTACACCTTCCGGCGCCGCGGCGCCTGGGGCTGGGCCTACCCGAGCATCGTCGGCGGCGGCGTCAACGCCTGCGTGCTGCACTACGTGCGCAACGACGGGGTCTTCGGGGACGAGGACCTGATGCTCATCGACGCCGGCGCGGAGGTGGACTGCTACGCCACCGACGTCACCCGCACCTCACCGGCCAGCGGACGCTTCACGCCGGCGCAGCGCGACCTCTATCAGCTCGTGCTCGACGCCCAGCTGGCGGCGGTCGAGGCGACGAAGCCCGGCTGGACGCTCGACGGCATGCACGACCAGGTCGTGCGGCAGATGACCCAGGGCCTGCTCGACCTCGGCTTGCTCAAGGGCAGCCTGGACGAGGCCATCGAGGAGAAGACCTTCCGGCGCTACTACATGCACCGGACCTCGCATTGGCTCGGCCTGGATGTGCACGACGTCGGCCGCTACCTGCTCGGCAACGGGCTGGGCAAGCCGCTGGCCCCGGGCATGGTGCTGACGATCGAGCCCGGGCTCTACGTCTCGCCGCACGACGAGGAGGCGCCCGAGGCCTTCCGCGGGATCGGCATCCGGATCGAGGACGACGTGCTCGTGACGGCCGAAGGCCACGAGAACCTGACGGGTCAGATCCCGAAGACCATCGCGGACATCGAAGCGCTGAGGGGCTGACCGGGCGCCGGGCGCGCCGCGGTCAGAGGCGGTCGCTCAGAGGCTCGGCGTGCAGGTGTACTGGATCTGCATGACCGTGTCGGACGAGTCGCCGTTGCAGTCACGCACGTTGGCCGTGACGTTGTAGGTGCCCGTCGCGCTGTCCGGGGCGCAGCTGACCGGCATGTTGAACTCGATGACGGCCGTGCCGTCGCCGTTGTTCACCACGGTCGCGGGCGAGCCGTCCGGGCCGAGGTCCGTCGCCTCGAACTCGAAGAAGAGCGGGTCGTTGTCGATGTCGAAGGACGCGGTCGCGTCCACGAGCACCGAGGCCGCGCAGGGCTCGCAGCTGCTGCAGCCCATGCCGTAGGGGCCGGGGTTGCAGAAGGCCTGCTCGGCCAGGACCTGGTTGCCCGCAGCGAAGACGGGCACCGGGCTGGTGTTGCCGTTGCGCGACTGCACCGTGAAGCCGACCGTCGAGGGGGCCGAGGTGAAGGTCCCGTCCGAGACCTGGACCGCGATGGCCCAGTAGCCGGCGGCGTCGGGCACGAAGCTCG
>JAJDAI010000925.1 GCA_029261955.1 Deltaproteobacteria bacterium
CCAGGACGGCGGCCCGCCGCACGTGCCCCTGGACAACCTGGCCCCGGACCAGGCGCGCTTCGAGGTCTTCGACAGCCCGCTCTCCGAGGCGGCGGCCCTGGGCTTCGAGTACGGCTACACGCTGATCCGCCCCGAGGTCCTTGTGCTCTGGGAGGCGCAGTTCGGCGACTTCGCCAACGGCGCGCAGGTCCTCATCGACCAGTTCATCAGCAGCTCAGAGGCGAAGTGGAACCGCTGCTCGGGCATCGTGATGCTGCTGCCGCACGGCTACGAGGGCCAGGGCCCGGAGCACAGCTCGGCGCGCCTCGAGCGCTTCCTGCAGCTCAGCGGCGACGACAACTGGCGGGTGATGAACCTGACGACGCCGGCGCAGTACTTCCACGCGCTGCGCAGCCAGATGAAGCGGAACTACCGCAAGCCGCTCGTGATCATGACGCCGAAGTCGCTGCTGCGGCACGCGCAGGCGGTCTCGCCGCTGACCGAGCTGAGCGACGGGCACTTCCAGCCCATCATCGGCGACGACGAGGTGACCCCCGCGAAGGTCGAGCGCATCGTGCTCTGCAGCGGGAAGGTCTACTACGACCTGCTGGCCATGCGCCGCGAGCTCAAGGAGCGCCGGATCGCGATTCTGCGCCTGGAGCAGATCTACCCCTTCCGCGACGACCTGCTGATGGCTCAGATCGCCCCCTACACCGGGGCGAAGGAGCTTGTCTGGTGCCAGGAGGAGCCGCTCAACGCGGGCGCCTGGTCCTTCCTCTTCCCGGCGCTGCTCGAAGAGGTCGACATCCCGGTGCGCTACGCGGGTCGCGCGCGCGCCGCCTCGCCCGCCACTGGCAGCAAGCATCTGCACATGCAGGAACAGGACGCGCTGCTGCGCGCCGCCCTCGAGTTGGACTGAGCATGAGCATCGACATCGTCATCCCGAACCTCGGCGAGAGCATCACCGAGGGCACCATCACCACCTGGCTCGTGGAGATCGGCGAGGCCGTCGCCCTCGATCAGCCGCTGCTGGAGTTGGAGACCGACAAGGTCACGGCTGAGCTGCCGGCGCCCGTCGCGGGCGTGCTGACGGAGAAGCTCTTCGCGAACGGCGACGACGTCGAGGTCGGCGCCACCGTGGGCCGACTCGACGAGAACGCGGCGGCTGCGGTCGCCCCATCGGCGCCGGCGACGCCCCCGGCCCCCACGACTCCGGCCGAGCAGGCCACCTCCCCCGCCGTGATGCCCGCAGCCCGCAGCATCCTCGCGGAGCACGGCATCGACGCCGGCAGCATCCAGGGCACGGGCAAGGACGGCCGCGTCACCAAGGGCGACGCGCTCGCCGCGGTGCCGCCACCCGAGGAGCACAGCTCGACCCTGGCCCAGATGGCCACCGTGCCCGCTTCGACCACGAACCTCGCGGCGCCGGCCGACGCCTCGCACGCCCCCGGCCTGCCCCCCGCCCCGACGTCCGGCCGCGGCGAGCGCCGCGTGAAGATGACGCGCATGCGCCGGGCCATCGCGACCCGCCTCAAGGACGTGCAGAACACCGCCGCCATCCTCACCACCTTCAACGAGGTGGACATGAGCCCGGTGATGGAGCTGCGCAGCCGCTACAAGCAGCCCTTCCTCGACAAGCACGGCGTGAAGCTCGGCTTCATGTCCTTCTTCGTGAAGGCGGCGGTCGAGGCACTCAAGGAGTTCCCCGCGGTCAACGCGTACATCGACGGGGACCAGCTGCTCTATCACGACTACTACGACATCGGCGTCGCCGTCAGCTCCGAGCGCGGCCTCGTGGTGCCCGTGATCCGGGACGCTGATCGCTTGAGCTTCGCCGAGGTCGAGAAGGGCATCGGCGCGCTCGCCGGCAACGCCCGGGACGGCAGCCTCACGCTGTCGCAGCTGGAGGGCGGCACCTTCAGCATCACCAACGGCGGCATCTTCGGCTCGATGCTGTCGACGCCCATCCTCAACGCGCCGCAGAGCGCGATCCTCGGCATGCACAACATCGTGCGCCGCCCCTGGGTGGTCGGCGACGAGGTCCAGATCCGACCGATCATGTACCTGGCCCTGAGCTACGACCACCGCATCGTCGACGGCTCCCAGGCGGTGCGTTTCCTGGTCACGATCAAGAACATCGTCGAAGACCCGACCCGGCTCCTCCTGGAGATCTGATGACGAACCCCACCTACGACGTCGTCGTGATCGGCAGCGGTCCCGGCGGCTACGTGTGCGCCATCCGCGCCGCACAGCTGGGCCTGAGCGTGGCCTGCATCGAGAAGGACGCGACCCTCGGCGGCACCTGCCTGAACGTGGGCTGCATCCCGTCCAAGGCCCTGCTGGAGAGCAGCGAGCTCTTCCACCGCGCCGGCAAGGAGTTCAAGAAGCACGGCATCCTCGTCGAGCCGAGCCTCGACCTGCCGACGATGCTCGCGCGCAAGGACAAGATCGTCAGCCAGCTGACCCGCGGCGTGGCCGGCCTGTTCGAGAAGAACGGCGTGACCACCTACACGGGCCTCGGGCGCTTCAAGTCGGCCCGCGAGGTCGAGGTGGTCGTCGACGGCCAGGTGGCGGCGACGCTCAGCGCGGGCGCCGTGGTCGTCGCGACGGGCTCGTCGGTGGCGGAGCTGCGCGGCGTGACGATGGACGGGGAGCGCATCTTCGGCTCGACCGAGGCGCTGTCCCTGCCGGAGGTGCCCGAGCACCTCGTGGTCATCGGCGCCGGCGTCATCGGCCTGGAGATGGGCTCCGTCTGGGCCCGCCTGGGCAGCAGGGTGACGGTGCTGGAGTACATGCCCGTCGTCTTCCCGGGGGCGGACGCGGACATCAGCAAGCAGGCGCAGCGGAGCTTCCGGAAGCTCGGCCTCAAGTTCAAGCTCGGCGTGGCCGTGCAGGGCGCGACCGTGACCGACTCGGGCGTGACCGTGACCTACACCGAGAAGGGCGCGGAGCAGACGATCGACTGCGACCGGGTGCTCGTCGCTGTAGGCCGCACCGCGCACACCGAGGGCCTGAACGGCGCCGCGATCGGCCTCGAAGGCGACAACCGCGGACGCCTGGAGATCGACGACCACTTCCGCACCGCCGTCGGCGGCGTCTACGCCATCGGCGACGTCGTGCGTGGCCCGATGCTGGCCCACAAGGCCGAGGAAGAGGGCGTCGCCGTCGCCGAGATCCTCGCGGGCCGGGCGGGCCACGTGAACTACGACGCCATCCCCTCGGTCATCTACACGCACCCCGAGGTCGCCTCGGTCGGCAAGACCGAAGAGCAGCTGAAGGAAGCCGGCGTCGAGTACGCCGTCGGCCGCTTCCCCTTCATGGCCAACGGCCGCGCGAAGGCGATGGAGGGCACCGACGGCTTCGTGAAGCTGCTCAGCGACGCGAAGACCGACAAGCTCCTCGGCGCCCACGTCATCGGCCCGATGGCCGGCGAGCTCATCGGTGAGCTCACCTTGGCCATGGAGTTCGGCGCCTCGACCGAGGACATCGCGCGGACCTGCCACGCGCACCCGACCCTCAGCGAGGTGATCAAGGAAGCCGCGCTCGACGCCAACGGGCGCGTGATCCACATCTGATCGCGCCGCCGCACGGGTAGCCTGCGCCATGCTTCGGCTCCTCCCCCTCCTGCTGCTGGCCGCCTGCGTCGAACCCGAGCCCGGGCCGGAGACCGAGCCCGAGGTCGATCCCGGCTGCAACGGCCACCTCGCCCTCTGCGATCGCCCGCTCGACGAGGTGGTCTTCCTGCGCACCCACAACTCGATGTCGTCGGAGGAGCGCGGCTACCACATCTGGTCGCGCAACCACACCTACGCGGTGCCCACCCAGCTCGCCGACGGGGTGCGCGGGCTCAACATCGACGTGTACTTCGAGGAGGACGAGCTGATCGTCTACCACGGCTTCCGGGACCTCGGATGGCAGCCGCTGGACGAGATCCTGACCGAGCTGTCGGACTTCCTGGAGGCCATGCCCAACGAGGTCGTGACCCTCGACTTCCAGCAGGGCGCGCCCATGGACGTGACCGTCGAGGCCCTCGAAGCGCACGCCGTGTCGACCTGGTTCCACAGCCAGCCGCTGAACGCCCCCTGGCCCACGCTCGCGGCCATGATCGACGCCGGCACCCGCCTCGTGGTCTTCAGCTCGGGCACCGAGGGCACGCCCGACTGGATGCACGACAAGAACGCCTACCTCTACGGCGATGCGACGCAGGCCGAGACGCCGGACGACCTGGGCTGCACCGTGCCCGAGCCGCCCTCCGCCTACGCGCTGCTGGCCCTGAGCAACGTGTTGACCGACCCCATCGCGTCGCCGGACCTGGCCGACCAGGTCAACTTCAACCCCTTCATGCTCGAGCGGCTGGAGCGCTGCGCAGACGAGCTGGGGCGGCTGCCGAGCCAGGTCAGCGTCGACTACTACTCGCGCGGCGACGCGCTGGAGAACGTGGACCGGCTCAACGGGGTGTGGGGCTACGTGGACTGAGCGTCGAACAGGCCCTGGCGACGCAGGGCCTTCGCCCCCTCGCGAAAGGTCAGCCCGCTCATCTGACCCCGGTGCTCCAGCAGGAAGGCCCCGACCGCGGCCGGCGCGGTGTAGCTGTGCTGGCGCAGCGCCCATCCGATGGCCTTGCGCATGAAGAACTCGCGCTCGTGCAGGCGCTCGGCGCAGAGCTCGAAGAGCAGGGCCTCGTCCGTGCGCTCCTTGTGCTTGAGCTGCGCCAGGATCGCGCTCCGGCGGATCCAGAGGTCCTCGTCCTGCGCCCAGCGGCGCAGGATCGGGGTGATCTCAGGACGGGACTCCATCAGCACCCGGCCCACCAGGTTCGCGGCGATGTCGTCCACGAAGTCCCACCACGCGCCCTCACGGATCATCCGCTCGTACAGCCCCAGCGACTCCGGCACGACGCAGCGGCGGCAGAGCTTCGCGTAGTCGATGGCGGCGTACTTGTCCTCGCGGTGCGGCAAGGCCCACAGCGCCAGCACGTTGGCCTCGTACTCGTCGCGATCGTCGGTGCGGAAGCGGTCGCGCACGGCGCGGTACACGGACACACGCGCTGGCTTCTTGATGCCCCAGAAGGGCATGTCGGTCTTGAGGTAGGCGGCCATGGGCGCGGCGTCGACGGGGTTCGCCAGGGAGGCGAACTGCTCGGTGACGAAGGCGGCGATGGGCCTCACGACGCGTTACTTGACGGGGATGGCCTTGACCCGGGGCTTGCCGCCTTCGGCGACGACCCGGAAGCGGACTTCCCTGGCCCCGGTCTTGGCCTTGATGGCGGCGGCGTGCTTCTCGAGGACCTGTTTGAGCTGCTTGCTGTCGACGCTGCCCTGCGCGCCCAGGCTGCGGCGCACGTCGTTGTACTCGGCCAGCAGGCTGTCGCTGCCCACCTTGTGGCCGCGGCGCTGCGCGATCTCCTCGCCGCGGCCGGAGGCGGCCCGGGCCTTGTCGCGCGCGCTCCGCCCAGCGGGCTCGGCGGGCTCGGCCTTGGGCTCCGGCTCCGCCTCGCCGCGGATGAGCGAGCGGATCTGGTTCTTCAGGTCCTCGGACGAGGGACCGGTGGGACGCTCCGTCGCGCGGCGGTCGGCGATGATCCGCTGGCGTCGGTAGGTGCCCTCCTCGATCTGCTTGATCGTGCGGGACCAGTAGGTGTTGTAGGTGTTGAACTTCGCCCGCAGGCGCCGCACCTGGAACTGGGCCGCGGTGTTCTGGACCCGCAGCTCCTCGAGGTCCCGGATGGCGCGCTTGAGGTCGCGAACCTTGGCGTCCGGCGGCTTCTTCGAGATGCCGAGGAAGTACATTTCATGCTCGTTCTTGAGGAGCATGATCGACCGATCGACGAGCTCGATCGCCTCTTTGACCCGTTTTGCGTCTCGGTCTCTCTTCGCCAAGGGCTTCTCCCTGAATCGCGCTCGTGGGAGGCGTCGGCCTCGTCGGGTGAGGGCCTCACTCGTCCCGGGTGGGACCCTCTCGCCGCAGCAACAGTGTACCCAGCACCAGGGCTCCCTCGGGGTTGGTCGCGCGGAGATCGACAATTGCGTCCCGCGCGGCGTCGTACTGGCCGAGCTCGATCCGGGCGACCACGGAGTCGAATCGGGCCTGCGGCGCGGCGGCTCCGCCCTCGGGAACGGCGTCGAAGTGCTGGAGCGCGTGCTCGAGCGCGAAGGCGCGGTCCTGGCCCTCCATGCGCAGCCCGACGCGAAGCGCGATGACCCCAAGCCCGACGCGCGCGAGGGCACGTTGGTCCTCGTCCCCCCGCGCGAGCACCTCCTCGTAGGCGCGGCGAGCGCGGCGGTCCTCACCCAGCAGCAGGAGCGTCGGGGCGAGCACCTCGGGCACGCGCAACGCCCCCGGCAGCAGGCCCGAGAAGGAGCCGAGGTCGGTCTCGATCTCCTCCAGGCGGTCCAGGTGTTCGGGCGGCGCGAGCGGGCCGA
The DNA here is from genome assembly GCA_029261955.1 of Deltaproteobacteria bacterium. Classification (GTDB taxonomy): domain Bacteria; phylum Myxococcota_A; class UBA796; order UBA9615; family UBA9615; genus CALCXL01. The sequence goes on from JAJDAI010000925.1 coordinate 6,402, forward strand.
GGCCAGGCTCCCCTTCGAGCGGAGCACCCGCCCCCGGCAGGGCCAGCGCCTCGGCTCGGGTGGCGGCGAGGATGTCGACGAGCTCCTCCTGGAAGCGCAGCGCGCGCTGGTCGGCCGCCCGGCGGGGGGTCACCCAGGCGACCCGCAGCGCGAAGCTGGCCAGGCCGAGCAGCGCGAGCAGCACCAGGAAGCGCAGGCGGCGACGGCGCTGCCCGCGGCGCGACTCCGGGCCACGCCGCCCAGTCTGCTGCCGGTGCGCGCGCCGCTCGTCGGCCCGCCGCTCTCCCTGCCGCTGCTCATCCATCGGCGGCATGGTACCGGGCTTCGCTGCGGCACCTGGGGAGGTCGCTCACCCACAGGCACCGTCGGGCGCGTAGAGTCCCGCGCGATGAGGCCCCTGCTCCTGCTGCTGCTCGCCGGCTGCGCGCCTTCGGTCGCCGCGACGCCCTCGTTCCAGGACCTCACGCCGGTCCGCTTCGTGGCGGTGGGCGACGCCGGCAAGGGCAACGCGGATCAGGCGACGACGGCCGAGGCCATGGCCGCTGTCTGCGCCGAGCAGGGCTGCGACTTCGCGATGCTGCTGGGCGACAACCTCTACCCGACGGGCGCCTCGTCCACGACGGATCCCCTGTGGCAGACGGCCTTCGAGGCGCCCTTCGCGGCGCTGGACCTGCCCTTCTACCCGGTGCTCGGCAACCACGACCTCGGGCTGCGCGGCCTGGAGTCGTGGCGGGGCGACGTGCAGGTCGCCTACTCCCAGGTCAGCCCGCGATGGCGCATGCCGGCTCGCTACCACCGCCACGAGCTCGGGCCGGTCGAGTTCCTGGCGCTCGACACGCCGACGATGATGTTCGACGGGCTCGGCGGGCCGCTCCAGCGGGCCTTCTCGGATCGGGTGGACGAGCAGCTCCGCTGGCTCGACGGGGCGACCTCCAGACCAGCGGCCTGGCGCATCGCCTACGGGCACCACCCGCTGCGCAGCAACGGCCAGCACGGCGACGCCGGGCTCTACGAACGCCTGCCCGTGGTGCCCGTCCTGGCCGGCGGCGGGGTGCGCGACGCGCTGGAAGATCACGTCTGCGGGCGCGTGGACCTCTACCTCGCAGCCCACGACCACAACCAGCAGTGGTTGGCCGAGACCTGCGACGGCACTGAGCTCATCGTCAGCGGCGCGGGGGCCAACACCGTGCCGCTGCGGGGCAGCCACCCCGTGCGCTTCCAGGACGACTCGCTCGAAGGCTTCGTCTGGATCGAGGTGCGCGGCGCCACCCTGCGCGTGCAGTTCTGGAACCGCGACGGCGAGCTGCTGCACGAGGGCTCGGTCTCGAAGGGGCCGAGCTAGGGATCAGCGCCCGATGGGCCCCTGGAATCGGCAGATCATGATGTCGCTGTCGACCTCGGTCACGTCGATCACCGCGTAGCCGTCCTCCGGCGACCAGAACGAGAAGGTGATCCCTTCGTCGTCGTCGTCCGGGTCCGTGGGCACCCAGCTCTGGCACCAGCCGATCGGGTCGAAGACGACACCGAGCTTGGCCGCGCAGGCGTCCACCAGGGCCTGGGCGGCGTCAAAGGACATCATCTCGACCTCGGGGTCGATGGCGGGCAGTCGGGGGAAGAGGTTCAGCTCGTCGACGATGCCAGCGACCTGGGGATCGCCACCCTGCCCGCTGATGCCCGCAGACTGGATCGTGCGGGTCCAGCCGATGTCGACGTGCCAGTAGTAGTCCGTGTAGGAGCTGGCCTGCGCCTCGAAGGTGTTCACCCGGCGCAGGCCGACGCGGTCCGCCATGGGCGAAGCGAGCTGATCCAGCCAGACCCCGAAGGCCTCGAAGTAGACGGCCTCCTGGTCGGAGTCGGCGCAGTCCCCGTCGGAGCACTCGTCCGAGGGCCACTCGCCCTGGCAGATACTCAGGAGTTCCGGCTCGACGGTGGGGCCGGGCTCGACGGCGTCGTCGTCGTCGCCGCGTTCGGGCGGGCAGGCGAGCAGCAGCAGGGCGAGGAGCGGGAGGAGGCGGCTCATGCAGGCAGCCTAGCCCCGCTGTGGATGAGGCAGGCAGGCGATCGCCCTGGGTGGACCGACGAGCGTGGGCTGCCTCGGGATCGACGGCAGCCTCGTGCGCAACATCGTCACCGATCCGGTGAGCCGCGAGATGGTCTCGGCCATCAAGCGCGTGGGCGACGTGATGAACATCCGCACGGTCGGCGAGTGGGTGGAGGACGAGCCCATCCTCGACGCCCTGCGGGAGATCGGGGTCGACTTCGCACAAGGCTACGGCCTCGACCGACCGGCCCCCCTGGACGCGGAGCACGCGGGCTGCGGCTGCCCGCTCTACGCGGCCGGTTGAGCGCGCGGGCGCCCCCCCCGTGGGCGTCCAGGACAACGCGAGCTGGGGCTCAGCGCCCGATGGGCCCCTGGAATCGCCGATCAGCCCGCGTCGATGACCCCAGCCAGGGCGGCGGCGAGGTCGTCGGGGCGGATCGGCTTCTGCAGGAGCAGCACGTCGTCCAACCCGGCGGCCTGGGCCGCGTCCAGCACCTCGGCGACCCCGGAGAGCAGCGCGACCGGCAGGTCGGGCCGCAGCCTGCGGGCCTCGGCGATCAGCTCCAGCCCGTCCATGCCGGGCATCGTGTAGTCGGTGAGCAGCACCTGCGGATCGCTCCGAACGAGCTGATCCAAGGCGTCCTCGCCGCTCTCGGCGCCCTGCACCACGAAGCCATACCGCTGCAGGGCGACGCAGAGCAGCTGCCGCAACGTGGGGTCGTCTTCGACCACCAGCACCCGTTCTCCCCGGCCGCCGCGCGCGATCGTGCGCTCCGGCGCTCGACTCTCCTCGGCCCGCGCCGCGCCCGCCGGCAGCCAGACCTCGAAGGTGGTGCCGCGCTGCTCCCGGGAGCGCACCATGATCGTGCCCCCGCTCTGCTCGGCGATGCCCAGGCAGGTCGCCAGCCCCAGCCCCGAGCCCCGGCCCACGGGCTTGGTCGTGAAGAAGGGCTCGAAGAGACGCTGCCGCACGGCCGGCGCGATGCCCTCCCCCCGGTCGCTCACCGCCAGGACCACGTAGCGCCCCGGGCGGAGCGGGCGGGCGCAGGCGGGGCTGGGCAGCTCGACGTGGAGCTCCTCGACGCGGAGGCTCAGCTCGATGAGCCCCCCCTCCGGCATCGCGTCGCGGGCGTTGACGACCAGGTTGACGATGACCTGCTCGAGCAGGGACGGGTCGACCCGGGCTGTCGGCAGGTCCGGGGGAGCCGGGACCTGCTGCAGCTGGATCGTGTCCCCCACCGTCCGGTCGAGCATGCGCGTGAGCTCGCCCAGGGTCCGGGGCAGGTCGAGGTTCACGGGATTCGCCACCGAGGCCCGCGAGAAGGCCAGCAGCTGCCTCGTCAGCTCCGCCCCGCGCTCG
>JAJDAI010000926.1 GCA_029261955.1 Deltaproteobacteria bacterium
CTAGCCACTACGGCCATGACTGGCTCCAACTCCTCGCGGTTGTCCGGCATTGCGCCTTGAACCGACTCTCGCTCCAGGAAGTCGTTGAACTCCTGGCCGAACTGCTCCGTCGCGACGATAAACTCCGGCGGAAGTCGATCCTCGATGTCGAGCATCTCCTCCTCAACCGCACTATCAATCTCGTCATCGAACTCGCCTGCGAGATCCTGACGGATCCGAAACGCCCACAGGGACAGGTAACGCCCGACATCATCTGCGTGATTACGGGTAGGCATGTCCAGGCACCTCCTTCCAATTGGCCCTCGTTTTGCAGAGAGCATTTTCGTATTCATTAACGTGCATTTTTCGTGCCGGCTCGACGACTCCATGGTCGCTCCTACTCATCGGAGGATCTGGCACGAACTTCAGATCGGGGCCCAGGAGATCGGACTCGATCCAGTAGAAGAGTCTCCGCGGTTTTGATGCTGGAACAGGCCCACGACCTCGACGGGTCGCCACCTTCTTCTTTGGCTGCGAGAGAAATACCGATGCTCCTCCTCGCTCTGGCCTCAAGGAGCCATCGGGATCCAGCTGAACATCGACCTTCTTTCGTCCAGTCGGGAAGGTGTACCGCACGCCGAGCGTATCGCCTTTGTCGTGGGCGCATTCTGGCTTCCCGTCTGACGCTCTGCGCATCCGCCGATACAGCTTCGGCACAGGCCCCCCTGAACTCGTCTCTCCAGCGTGAGATGGTGACTCTTTCATCCATCTCGATAGTCATAGCCCCCTTGAAGCGGAGCTCCCTTGACCAATTCCGCACGCTCGGAGTGTAGCAAGATCTGCTTGTATCATATGGAACACCTTCGGTCGTGCGATACACCTGTGCAAGAACACGAAGTGAACTTGCACTGATTTTGTCCCGATTCCGAAGGGCGATCCATGGAACACGCTCTGCACTCACCGCCCTCCAGCGACTCACTCCTCATCCCGCGCCCACTCGTATTCCCCATGCCCCACTCGCACGACCTCGCCCGTGAGTTGAATAGCTAGTAGGCCCCAAGCGATCTCGGCCTCGGGACTCACGCCTCTCTGATCGATCTCCTTCCGCCGGAACCGCGCGCGGCCTCCAACCGCATGCCGGATAAGGTCGGCCCCGTCCGCGGCCGCCGCTGTGAGATCTCGGCGCACGTCTTCCTGTGTCCAGATCCGCGGACCTCCTTCAGACGCCAGCGACCAGATCACCGCGCGGCCGAGGAAGTCAGTCTCCGGCAGCCCAGCACGGCGCAGGCTCCAGGCAGCCCGGCTGATCTCGCCGAGCTGGGGACGTCCACCCACGAGCCTTCTGACGCCGTCCAGCAGCCGGACAAGCGAGAGACCCTGGTGACCTTGCAGCACCATGAGGACGCCCTCCTCGAGTCGCTTGCCGGACTTCTGCCGCGCGTCCAGTCGCCGCAGCGACTCCTCGGCTAGCAGGCGCTGGCGATCGCGAAGCTCCAGTTCAGCCTGGTCGCGGGCGGTCGTGAACTCACCGGCGAAGTCGCGCCCCTTGTGGGCTAGGCCGATCTGCGCCGCGCGGCGGAGCGCCTCCGAGCGCTTTGCCTTCTTGCGGCTCGCCCCCACCATCGCCCCAGGTGTGGCATTCAACTCCCGGGCGTAGTCCTCGAGGTGCTCCGCCAGCTCGCGCGGCATCTCCAGGCTGATCCGGATCGTCTCGTCGGGCATGGCCGTCCTCCGAGCGAGGTCGGCCGGCTCGAGCTCGAGGGATCAGCAAGATCGCTCGGTCAGCTCGAAACCATCCCGGCGGCTGGCTGAAGACCAGCACCCTCCGCTCAAGACGGAGGTTTCTATGAAAGTCTCGATCCAGTCACGCTCGGAGATTGCGGGATGCCGGGGGCCAAGGGGCTGGATCCCAGAAGAAGCCGATCTTCTTCAGATCGGCTTCTTCTACAGCGATTCAAGTGAGTTGCGATGGTGTGGGTCGAAAGCAGAAACCTCATAGGCCCTGGAGCCATGCACCAACACCATGTAGCCAGGCCGGTCTACCGCCCCGGCAGCGCCGGAATCAGCGCTACGGCCTCCCGCATCGGCTCTTCCAACTCCACATCCGGCCGCGCATAGCGCCGCCCCGTCGCAGTCCCCACCTCATGGCCGACCAGATGCGAGACCGCGTCCCGCTCGGCCCGCAGCCGCAGAAGCCCCTCGATCAACACGGCACGGAAGACGTGCGAGGGCTGGCCGAAGCCCTCTCGCCAGGTCCCGGCACGCTTCCAGGCCCGCTTGACGTCGCGGCCACGCAGTTCCCGGTTCCGGACGGGCCGATCCCCGTAGGTCCGAGCAGAGGCGAGCGACACCACGAAGCGAGCCTCCCCTGTCATCGGCAGGGCAGCTGGATCGACCGAGTCCTCCGCCGCCCACTGCCGCAGCTCCGCCACAAGATGGTCGCTGATGGGCACACGTCGGCCTGTCCGCTCCTGCCGTGACTTCCCCACTTCGCCCCTCACATGGACCACCGCTCGCTCCAGGTCGAAGTCGCGCCACTGGAGGCGCATGACCTGGGAGTTGACTCGAAGCCCTGTGAAGTAGAGCAGCACCAGAGGCCTCGTCATCCAGCCTCGGGCCGCACGGACTGCCTTCCCCGCCATCTCCAGCGTCGGCACCTCCTTGATCGGCGTCGGCGGGCGCTCCACCTCATCCGGGATGGCGGGCGCGAAGACCCGGCCCCGGAAGGAGTCCCGCCTCTCCGCCCATCGAAAGGGACGCACGGCCACCTCGACCGCCTTGTAGGCAGTCCCCGGTGTACGGGCCCGCTTCATCACCACGCTGGTGTCCTCGCGTAGCAACCAGTCGTAGAAGCCCGTCAACAGAGCTTCACCGATCCGACTCGCCGCGATCGCGTCCAGGGGGACGCCCTCGCTCTCCTCCAGGAACCGGGTGAACAACCGCATGTGGTTCCGGTAGGTCCTGTAGGTAGAGGGATCGCGCCCTTGCGCGCGGGCCCTCTCGTCCTTGGCCTTGTGAGCCCTCAGCCAGGCGAGGACGATCTCGGCCACGGAGGGCTCTCGAGCCGCCTCGTCAC
>JAJDAI010000927.1 GCA_029261955.1 Deltaproteobacteria bacterium
AGATGAAGACCAGGGACCAGATGCCCATGGTCACGTAGCCGCCCCACTGGAGCAGGTCGGCCCAGCGCGCGCCCGAGAGCGGCAGCAACAGGAAGGTGCAGGGCATGGCCACGCCGTGCAGCAGGATGGCGGCCCACGCGATGCGGCGGCCGGTGTCCCCGAGGCCCGACGGTCCGATGAGCCGCACCCCCAGGACCGCGTGCAGCAGCAGCGAGAGGAGCACGACGATCGCGAAGAACAACAGCATCCTGGAATCCCGCATGGGGACCCAGGCTGAGGCCTGAAGGGGGCGCTGGCAAGCTGCCCGGATGGGCAGCTCAGGGGCAGCTCAGGGGCAGGCGGGCAGCTGCGGCAGGTAGAGGAGCCGGATCTGCGCGCCTTCGGCCGGCGGCTCGTCGAAGACGACGGCGTCCTCGGCGACGTTGTAGGACCAGCCCTCGGCCGGCTCGCCGTCCACCTCGACGACCAGGGTCGCGGGGTCGGGCGTCTGCGAGGGGTAGACGCGGTCGGGCACGTGCTCAAAGGCCGGGCCGGTGCCCGCGAAGGGCGCGCCCGAGCAGATCGACATGCTGATGCCGCCGGTCAGGATCGTCGCGATGATGAGGTCCGCCGAGGGGCTGGCCGACACGGCGCCCGAGCAGCCGGTCACGCCGCCCGACACGTCGAAGAAGCGCAGCAGCGGGCGCTGGTCGATCCGCGCCCCGATGCCTTCGATGTACTGGAGCGGCAGCCAGTTGATGACCTCGAACGAGGCGTCCGAGCGGGCCGAGATCAGGATGATGCGGAGCGCCGCGCCGGGCCGCCGGAAGCCCGCGTTGAAGCCATTGGGGCCCACGCGCGAGGGATCGAGGGCGGTCAGCGCGTTGTGCAGCATCCAGGGCGATCCGAGGCTGCTGATGTCCGCGAAGCGGGCGGCCAGGGCGCCGGGCACGTCGTCCGATTCGGGGGTCAAGACCCGGGGGATGCCCTCGAGCTCGCCGACCCCGCCCGCCGAGATGACGCCGAGGTGGTAGTTCGCGCCGATGGACTCCAGCTCGGACCAGAGCTCGCCGGCCTGGGCGGCCATGTGCTCGGGCACGTCCTCGGAGCTGCCCGCGCCGTCGAGCACCATCAGCACGTCCACGGCGCCGTCCGCGGGCTGCACGAAGGTCTCGTCGACCTCGATGGGGGCAGCGCCGGCGCCGGTGAGCGGGACCCGGAAGGTCCTCTGGGGGGCATCGAGCGTCTCGAACTCGAGCGAGGCGCTGTAGGACCCAGGCTCCGGCGCCGTGAACGCGACGCTCAGTGAGACGAAGTCGTCCGCGGGCACCGAGCCCTGCGTCGACGCGAGCAGCTCGAAGGGGCCCGCGTCGCCGTCGAAGTCCACCGTGTAGGCGCCGCTGCGCGTCCCGTAGTTGTAGAGGATGAGGGAGTGCTCGCGGGTGCAGCCTTCGGGCAGCGCGCCGAACTCCACGGCCGAGGTCGAGGGCTGGATGTCCGCCCCGTCGCCGATGCCGGTGACCGGGATCTCCAGCGAGCCGATGTCGGTGGTCACGACCAGGGCGTCGCTGTGCTCGCCGGCCGAGGTGGGCGCGAACTCCAGGGCCACCGGCGCCGAGCAGCCGGCCCCCAGCTCGATCGGATCGCCCAGGGGCGGGACCACGAAGGCCAGGCCCCGCTCGACGTCGGCCCCGAGCAGGGTGAGGGTCCCGCCGCCCGCGTTGCGGATGGCGACCGTCGTCTCGGCCTGTTCGCCCACGGGCGTCGCGCCGAAGACCACCTGCAGCTGGGCCGAGCCGATGGCCGGGTCCGTTGCGAAGGTGTTGGTGCAGACGCTCGACCCCGGGCCGCCGGGCACGCAGCCGGCCAGCAGCAACAAGCAGGGGATCCACTTCATCATCGCTCTCCGGTCCAGGCTGCGGGCTGGACGCTACACCACTCGAGGTGGGGCCTGCGGGGGCGCGTGATGCCCGCTTTCGGCGATCGGGTGCCGCTCCAGGGGGCCTCGATCCCCCCCGGGAGCCCCTGGGGCCATGGCGTCTGCGGTCTGCGCGCGGCAACATGCAGCCTGCTGTCGGGCGGGCTGGACGCCGGCTCGATCAGCGGTTCGGAGCAGCGGTGGAGCGCGAGGTGACCGAAGCGGCCTGGCTGGGTCGACTGCTGGGCGAGCTGATGGCCCAGGTGGCGTTCTCGCAGCTTCAGTCGGAGCACCAGGCGGACCTCGCCGGGGCCTGCCGACGCGAGCTCCGGGCCATCGCGACCGAGGCGACGGACGCGGAGGTCGCGAGCCTGGCCGAGGGCGCCAGCCGCACCCTGCTCGCCAACGCGCCCTTCCTCGCCCTGCTCCAGGACCCCGGGCTGAGCGACATCCTCGTGAACGGCCCCGAGCAGGTCTACGTCGAGCGGAACGGACGCCTGGAGCGCACGGCGGTGCGCTTCGAGTCGGAAGCGGCCCTGCTCCGGGTGGCCCTGTGGTTGACCGCCCGCGTGGGGCGGCCCGTGAGCGCCCGGCGGCCCATGGTGGACGCCCGCCTGCCCGACGGATCGCGGATCAACGTCATCGTGCCGCCCCTGGCGCTGGACGGGACCGTGCTGTCCATCCGGCGCTTCCAGCACGCGGGCCTGGACCTGGCGGGCATGGTGACCGGCGGCGCGCTCCCGGCGCCCCTGGCTGATCTGCTGCGGGCCATGGTCGCGAGCCGGCTGAACATCATCGTCTCGGGCGGCACCGGCGCCGGCAAGACGACGCTGCTCAACGCGCTGTCGGAGTCCATCGGCGGGCACGAGCGCGTGGTCACCATCGAGGACTCGGCGGAGCTGCTGCTGCGCCGGGAGCACGTGGTGCGCCTGGAGACCCGGGTCGAGGACGGGAGCGGCGCCGAGGCGGTGGGCACCCGCGCGCTGGTGCGGAACGCGCTGCGCATGCGGCCCGATCGCATCCTC
>JAJDAI010000928.1 GCA_029261955.1 Deltaproteobacteria bacterium
CTTCGGCTTCGCGCCGGGCAGCGACCTCTTCCTCAACAGCAAGCGTGCTCGCGGCGTCGACGTGGTCGACGACGGCGAGCTGACCTTCCGCGCGACCGAGGATCTGGCCGCTGGCAGCTACGACATCCGCATCGAGACGCCGAAGGGCGACGCCACGGTCTCCCGCGCCGCATTCCGCGTCGAGGCGCCTCCGAGCGAGAACACCGAGTGCACGCTGATGACGGTGCAGTTCGAGTTCAACGAGGCGCAGCTCACCAACAGCGCCCGGCAGGTGCTCGCCGACAACGCCCGCTGCATCGAGATGCGCGGCCTGCCCATGGTTCGCCTCGAAGGCCACGCCGACGAGCGCGGCAGCACCGAGTACAACCTGTCGCTCGGCGAGCGCCGGGCCAGCTCGGTGAAGAAGTACCTGGTGAGCCTCGGGGCCGACGCCGGCGCGATGCGCACGTTGAGCTACGGCGAGGAGCGGCCGAGCACCCGGGGCCACGGCGAAGAGGCCTGGGCCGAGAACCGGCGCGTGGAGTTCAAGACCCGGTGAGAGCGCTCCTCATCCTGGTGGCGGCGGCGACGCTGTTGGGCGGATGCGTCGATCGCACCGGCCGCAGCCGCACCTACATGCTCACGGACAAGGTGGACAACACCTGGGAGCGCACCCGCGACATCGAGAAGGACCTCGGCCACGAGCGTGGCCGCATCGACTCCATCCAGGACCGCGCGGCGCAGGCCCGCAAGCGCCTGGCGGACTCGGGCGCCACGCTGGAGACCTTCCTGGACGAGCTGACGAGCCTGCGCGGCGAGATCGCGACGCTCCAGCACAGCATCGAGGAGAGCGGCCGCTTCAGCGAAGACCTGGATCTGCGGCTCATGGGCCTGGAGATGCAGCTGGCGCACATGCAGCAGGTCCTCGAGGTCCCGCCCATGCCCGCGCCGGCGCCCCTGCGCTCGCCGGCGCCTGCCGACCCAGAGGTGGACCCCGAGCTGGACCCGACGGCCGAGCCGCAGCCCCTGGAGGACGCGCCGGCCGAGCCCGCGCCCGTCGCCGACGCGCCGAACGAGCCGACGCCCGGCGACACCTCCGTCGAGCCAGGTGAGGGCGCCGACCCCACCAAGGCCGAGTTCGACGCCGCGGTGGCGATGGTCCAGGCGCGCAAGTGGGAGGAGGCGGGCGCCAAGCTCCAGTCCTTCCTCCGCCGCAACAAGAAGTCCGAGTACGCGCTCGAGGCGCAGTACCTCATCGGGCAGTGCCTCTTCGAGCTCGGTCGCTACAAGAACGCGATCACCGAGTTCCAGAAGGTCATCGAGACCGAGGACAAGGCCCGCCGCCGCAACGACGGCCCCGCCTACTGGGCGCCCAAGGGCATGTTCATGCAGGGCCTGGCGTTCGAAGAGCTGGGCACGAAGCAGGACGTCGAGGCCGCGAAGCTCTTCTTCGACGAGCTCCTCAAGCTCTACCCGGACTCGGCGGAAGCCGGCCGCGCGAAGCGCCGATTGGATCAGCTGGATGCGCAGTAGTGTCTTCGCCGTCTTCGGACTGGCGACCCTCCTCGGTTGTGGCGAGACCCCGCAGGTCGATCCCGAACAGCCCGCTGCGGTCAGCACGCCGACGCCGGCTGCGGCTCGACCGGGACCGACGGCCTCGGGCCGGCTGACGGTCGCCTTCACCAACAACATCGACGGTGAGATCGAGCCCTGCGGGTGACCGAAGAACCCCCTCGGCGGTCTCGCCAGGCGCTCCACCTACCTCGCTGATCTTCGCTCCCAGGGCGAAGCCTTCCTTCAAGTCGACTCCGGCGACCTGCTGTTCGGTCGCGCGACCGTGCCCGAGCCGGAGCGCGCCCAGCGCCAGCTGAAGGCCGAGCTGCTGCTCGAGTCCCAGAAGGTGCTCGGCCTGGACGCGCTCACGCCGGGCGACGGCGACCTCGTCTTCGGCCTCGACTTCCTGGTCGACGGAGCGAAGAAGTACGAGCTGCCCTACGTCTCCGCCAACCTCGCGCGGCCCGACGACACCCTCGTCTTCCCGGCCACCCGGGTGGTGGAGGTGGGCTCGATGACCCTCGGCATCACCGGCGCGATGGGCTCGGAGCTGGGCGTGACCGGCGCCCGCGTGCTCGACCCGATCCCCGCCGTGACCGCCGCCGTCGCGGAGCTGCGCAGCAAGAACGTCGACCTCGTCATCGTGCTGTCGCACCTGGGCAGCCGCTCGGACAAGGACCTCGCGAAGGCGGTCCCGGGCATCGACGTCGTCTTCGGTGGGCACGACCGAAAGCACATGGAGAGCCCGACGGTCGTCGGTCAGACCGCGATCTTCCAGGCCGGCAGCCGGGGCAAGTACGTCGGCCAGGTGACCTTCGAGCTGGCCGAAGGCGGCTCGGGCTGGTCGGACCCCGAGGGGCGAGCCAAGGCGCTGCGCCAGCAGAGCAACCTCAAGCGTCAGATCGAGCGCTACACGCAGCAGCTCGAGGAGGCGAAGGACGACAAGTCCCGTGAGCGCCTGACGCGGGTGCTGGGCTTCGCCGAGAAGCGCTTCAACGAGATCGTCATCCCCGACGAGGGGGCGACGAAGGCGCACAAGATCGACGCCACGAAGATCCCCATGGGCAAGGGCCTCGCGGACGAGCCCGTCATGCGCAAGCTGGTGGACGCGACGCTGGACAGCATGGGGCCGGAGATCACGAGCGACCCACACGGCGACCACAGCACCGGCAGGAACCCCGACCGGCCGACGAAGCGAGACTGGGCCCCCTGGGCGGGCGCCAAGCAGTGCCGCAGCTGCCACGAGGCGGAGTACGACGACTGGAAGCAGACGCCGCACGGCGGCGCCTACGCTGGCCTGGTGAAGGAGCGTCGGCACATGGATCTGCAGTGCTGGAGCTGCCACGTCACCGGCGCGAACCAGAAGGGCGGCCCCACCGGCCCCAAGGACGTCGGCCCGATGCGCAACGTGCAGTGCGAGTCCTGCCACGGCCCCGGCCTGGCCCACGTGAAGGAGCCGGTGAAGGACACGATCATCCGCTCTCCCAGCGAAGCGCAGTGCCTGACCTGCCACACTGAAGAGCAGACGGAAGGCCAGTTCGTCCTGGATGAGTACCTGCCGAGGGTCGACCACAAGGACTGAGACTGACGGCGTCGCTGGATCCTCGGAGGGTCCGCCTCTACATTCCCGGCGTATGACAGCCACCACCCCCCTGCTCGCAATCGAGACGTCGTGCGACGAGACCGCTGCGGCGGTCCTGGACGACGCCGGACGGGTTCTGGGGGACGTCGTCCGCACCCAGATCGACGAGCACACCGTCTTCGGGGGCGTGGTGCCCGAGCTGGCCTCGCGCTGCCATGTGGAGGCCATCGACGGCGTCGTGCGCGAAGCACTGCAGCGCGCGGGGCTGGGCCTCGGCGACATCGCGGCTGTCGCGGCGACCGCCGGGCCGGGCCTGGTGGGTTGCCTGCTGGTCGGTCTGTCGTGGGCCCAGGGGCTGGCGCTCGCGCGCGGCATCCCGCTGCTGGCCGTCAACCACCTCGAGGGGCACCTCTTCGCGCCCTTCATCGGGCAGCGGTCGCCGGACTTCCCCTTCCTGGGTCTCGTGGTGTCCGGCGGGCACACCGAGCTTGTGCTCGTGCGCGGGGTCGGCGACTACGACCTGCTGGGGGCGACGCGCGACGACGCCGCTGGCGAGGCCTTCGACAAGGGCGCCCGCCTGCTGGGCTTGCCCTACCCGGGCGGCATCCACATCGACCGCCTGGCGCAGGGCGGGGATCCCACGGCCATCGATCTGCCGCGCGGGATGATGCACAGCGGGGACCTGGACCTGTCCTTCAGCGGCCTGAAGACCGCGGTCTGGCAGCGGATCCAGAAGGACGGCGTGCCCGAGGGCCAGGGCCTGCACGATTTTTGCGCGAGCCTGCAGGAGGCCATCGTCGATGCGCTGCTGCGCAAGGCGAGCAAGGCCGCGAAGCTGCACGGGCTGAAGCGGGTCGTGCTGACGGGAGGGGTCGCCGCCAACTCCCGCCTCCGCTCGGCCTTCGAGGCTGCCGCGCTCGAGCTGGGCTGGACCCTGCACGTGGCCGAGCGGCGCTACTGCACCGACAACGCCGCGATGATCGGCTACGCGGCGCTCCAGCGTCTGCGGCGTGGGGAGCGGAGCAGCCTGGACGTGGACGCGCACCCCGGTCTGCCCCTGGGGGCCGTGCCCGGGGTCGGGCGTTGAGGCGCGCCCGGCGAGGCTTCGACTGGTTGACGGCCGGGCTGCGGCTGGCCTTCTGGAAGGCGGTCCGCCGCACGGACGACCCCGACTACTTCGCACGGGGCTTCAGCGTCGGCATCTTCGTCTCGGCCTACCCGCTGTCGGTGCTGCACTTCCCGCTGGCGGTCGGGGTGGCCTTCCTCATCCGCGGCAGCAAGCTGGCGAGCATGGCGGGGGCGATGCTCAGCAACCCGGTGACCATGGGCCCGATCTTCGCGGCGGGATACGGCCTGGGACGCGTGGTCCTGCCCCACGCGGCGGGACCTGTGGACCCGAGCCTGCCCTGGTACTCGGGTCTGGGCTGGTGGGATGTCTTCGCCTTGTTCACCGGATGCAGCATGCTTGGCCTCACGGCCGGTGTGATCAGCTACTACGTGGTGCGCGGCTGGGTGGGCAGGCTGATTGCTGTCCGCCACGCTCGCCGTCACCGCCGTCTGGAGCAGATGCGCCAGAGGGCCGAGGAGCTGATCCCATGAGCCAGAAGGCCAAGCGGTCCCTCGGGCAGAACTTCCTGGTCGACGACAGCGTCATCCAGCGCATCCTCAGCGCCGCAGGTGTGGGCTCGGACGAGGTGGTCATCGAGATCGGGCCCGGTCGCGGGGCGCTCACGGACGGGCTGCGATCGCGAGGCCGTCACCTCATCTGCATCGAGAAGGACGACGGGCTGGCCGCGTCCCTTGCGCGTCGCTACAGCAAGGACGACAGCGTCACGATCGTGAACGGGGATGCGCTGATCCTGAAGCCCGAGGACATGCCCGTCCCCGGCCCCTACCGCATCGCCGCGAACCTGCCCTACAACGTGGGCGGGCGCATCACCATGCACCTGCTCGAGGAGTGGCACGGCCACGTGCTCTCGGCCACGCTGATGTTCCAGAAGGAGGTCGCCGATCGCATCACGGCGGCCCCGGCCACCAAGCCCTACGGCGCCCTGAGCGTGCTCGTGCAGTCCATGGCGGAGGCCTGGTCGCTGTTCAAGGTGCCGCCAGGCTCGTTCCGGCCCATCCCGAAGGTGCAGTCCGCGGTCGTTCGGCTCAAGCCCCGCGAGACCGCGCTGTGGCAGGGCCTGGACTACGAGTGGTTCCGCCGCGTCGTGCACGGAGGCTTCCAGGCCCGGCGCAAGACGATCCTGAACTCGCTGTCGCTGGCCAACGGGTTGCCCTCGGATGCCGAGGTCCTGCGCGCCGCCTTGACCGAGGTCGGCCTGGACCCGGGCATCCGCGGAGACAGCGTGCCCGTCGAGGCCTGGGTGCGGCTCGCCGCCGCGCTCGCCCGCTGATCCGTTGGTATCGTCCGCAGACCCCCGGAAGCCCGTGCGCATCGCCCTCCTCGCCAAGCCCGACAGCGAATCCGCTGCGACCACCGCCCGCGAGCTGCACGCGTGGCTGTGCGAGCGCGGACACACCGTGCTGGTCGAGGCGTCGACCGCGGCGGACGCCGGCTTGCCCGCAGGCTTTCCCCGGGACGCCTTCGAAGGGGATGCAGACCTCGCCATCGCCCTGGGCGGCGACGGCACGCAGCTGCTCGCTGCGCGCGTCTTCGGGCCCACGGCGGTGCCGGTCTTCGGCGTGAATTCCGGCCGCCTCGGCTTCCTGACCGATACCGACCCCGACCACATGTACGACGTGCTCGAGGGCGTGCTGGCGGGTGACTACGCGGTCGAGGACCGGATGATGCTCACCGGCGAGGTGGAGCGGGACGGCGTCATCATCGGCTCCGCTTCGGCCTTCAACGACATCGTGGCCAGCAAGGGCGCGCTCGCGCAGGTGGCGAGGCTGGAGACCTGGGTCAACGACTCCTTCGTCTCCAACTACCTCGCTGACGGCATCATCTTCTCGACGCCGACGGGCTCGACCGCCTACGGCCTCGCGGTCGGCGGCCCCATCATCGAGCCGAGCACCGACGTCATCCTCGTCGCGCCCATCTGCCCGCACCTGCTGACGAATCGGCCGCTGGTGGTGAGCGGAAGTTCGTCGATCGAGTGCCGCATCCTGGAGTCCCGC
>JAJDAI010000929.1 GCA_029261955.1 Deltaproteobacteria bacterium
ATCGAGAAGGACTCAGCCCTGGAGCGACGCTTCGCGCGGGTCTACGTCGATCAGCCCAACGTCGACGACACCATCGCGATCCTGCGCGGGCTCAAGGACAAGTACGAGGTGCACCACGGCGTGCGGATCCGCGACGCGGCCATCGTCGCCGCCTGTCGCCTGTCCCACCGCTACATCGCCGACCGCTTCCTGCCGGACAAGGCCATCGACCTGATGGATGAGGCGGCCTCGGCCGTGCGGATGCAGATCGACTCCATGCCCGTCGAGATCGACGTGCTCGAGCGCAAGATCCGCACGCTCCAGATCGAGAAGCAGGCGCTCAGCAAGGAGACCGACCGGCAGAGCGCGGATCGCACCGACATCATCGAGCGTGAGCTGGCCGAGTTGGTGGAGCAGAGCTCCGCCCTGAAGGCCCGTTGGCACGCCGAGAAGGACGCGATCGGAGGCATGCGCGAGAAGAAGGAGCAGCTCGAAGCCGCGCGCAGCGAGATGGACCGGGCCGAGCGCGACAGCGACCTCAGCCGGGCCGCCGAGCTCAAGTACGGCCTCATCCCCGACCTGATCGCCGCCATCGAGGAGGAGCAGGTCAAGCTCGAAGCCAAGCAGGGCGAGCACGCGATGCTCGTCGAAGAGGTGGACGAGGACCAGATCGCCGCGGTCATCGCGAAGTGGACGGGCATCCCGGTCAGCCGCCTCAAGGAGTCGGAGTCCAACAAGCTGATGCGCATGTCGGACACGCTGCGCGAGCGCGTCGTGGGCCAGGACGAAGCGCTGGACCTCGTCTCCGCGGCCGTGCGGCGCGCGCGCGCCGGGCTGCAGGAGGAGAACCGGCCGATCGGCTCCTTCATCTTCCTGGGGCCGACGGGCGTCGGAAAGACCGAGACCGCCAAGGCCCTCGCCGACTTCCTCTTCGACGACGAGACGGCCGTCGTGCGCATCGACATGAGCGAGTTCATGGAGAAGCACACGGTCTCCCGCCTCATCGGGGCGCCCCCCGGCTACGTGGGCTACGACGAGGGCGGCGTGCTCACCAACGCCGTCGCCACCCGGCCCTACTCGGTCGTGCTCTTCGACGAGATCGAGAAGGCGCACCCCGACGTCTTCAACATCCTGCTGCAGATGCTCGACGACGGCCGCCTGACGGACAGCCACGGCAAGACCGTCGACTTCCGCAACACCGTCATCATCATGACCAGCAACGTCGGCGCCCACGGGATCATGGAGTTCGCGGGCGACCGCGCGAAGATGGACGCGGTGGCCAACGAGGCGCTCAAGGCGAAGTTCCGGCCCGAGTTCCTCAACCGCATCGACGACATCGTCATCTACAACCCGCTCGGCCGAGACCACATCTCGCTCATCATCGAGATCCAGATGCAGCACCTGGCCGAGCTGCTGGCCAACCGCCAGATGACGGTCGAGCTGAGCGACGCGGCGAAGATCCTGGTCGGCGACCTGGGCTTCGATCCCGCCTACGGCGCGCGGCCGCTCAAGCGGGCGATCCTGCGCTACGTCAAGGACCCCATGAGCACCGCGATCATCGACGGCACCTTCGGCGAAGGCGACCACGTGCTGGTCGACGAGGCAGACGGGCGGCTGGTCTTCACGAAGGGTGAGCGGGCCGAGCCCGAAGCCGAGGCCCTGGTGCCGGAGCTGGTCGGCTGACCGCCTGAGCGCCCGAATCTGTCCCCAGAAGGGGCCTTTTCCACCCTATCCTCAAGGCAGCACGCATTTTGCCGATGGGATGGAGGATGGATTCGGATCGCACCCCCCTGCCAATCACCGAAGAGCACACCCTGCTGGGTGAGCGAACGGGGTCGCGGGACACCATCGACCTGGGTGGGCGCGAGCTCCGGCCCGCGCTCCTGGTCCAGCGCGGCCCCCGCATCGGGGACTGGTTCCCGATGCCCGAGGGGCCGGCGCAGGCGGTGCTCGGCCGCGACCGCGACGCGGACTTCCGCATCAAGGACGCTTCGGTCTCCCGGCAACACGCGCGCTTCACGGTGCAGGGTGGCCGCAAGGACTGCCGGGTCTTCGTGGAGGACCTCGGCTCGACCAACGGCACCCGGGTGGGCAGCGATCGCATCAAGGGCGCCGTCGCGCTGCACGAGGGCGACCTCGTCTACATCGGCGACGTCGTGCTGCGCTACCGGCTCATGGACGCCGAGGACCAGGCCTTCCAGAAGGACATCGCGGAGCAGGTGCGCAACGCGCGCAAGGACCCGCTGACCCGGCTCTACAGCCGCCGCTACCTCGACGATCAGCTGCCGGGCCTCATCAAGGCGCACCGGCGCAACGACCAGCCGATGAGCCTGATCATCGCGGACCTGGACCACTTCAAGGCGGTCAACGACGAGCACGGTCACCTCGTGGGCGACGAGGTCCTGTGGCGCGTGGCGGAGGCCATCCGGTCCACGGTGCGCATGGCCGACTCCCCCGTGCGCTACGGCGGCGAGGAGTTCTGCGTGGTGCTGCCCGGTGCGTCCCTGATGGAGGCGTTGATCGTCGCCGAACGCGTGCGGGCCGCGGTGCAGAGGCTCGACCTCAGCGTCGTGCGCGAGGGGCTGACGTCGACGATCTCGCTGGGTGT
>JAJDAI010000930.1 GCA_029261955.1 Deltaproteobacteria bacterium
GCGCGCCTACGACGGCAAGGACTACTCCGAGGACATCGAGTTTCCCGTGGAGCTGGTGGATCGGGACGGCGTCGTGCGCCGCTACTCCTACGAGGAGTCCCTGGCCGTCTACCACCGCCGCATCCAGAGCGCGCCCTGGCGCTACGGCGAGGACGACCTCATCCGGGCCGAGATCGGCCACTGCACGCGGCGCGTCGACCAGATCAAGCGGAGCTACCGCGCCCGTGCGGAGGCCGGGAACTCCCAGGGCAGCAACCCGCGATCGGCCCTGGGGCCGGGCTACGACCTGCTGCGCGAGCACTACGCGGGCCTCATCCGCCAGCACGGTCTTCGCCTGGATGGGGACCTCGAGCTCGAGGTCGGCCTGCTCCAGGACGAGCCGGACTGCCGCGTCTACCACCTGGGCTTCGGCAAGCGGCCGGGTGGGCACCTGCTCTACATCTTCCCCTTCGACCGCCGCGGGGACTCCGATCCCCAGGAGGCCTGGCGCAAGGCCCAGGACGCCTACCGTGGCGCCCCGAGCGGCCAGGGCGTCGAGCGGCTCCTGCTGACGGCGGAGCGGGGCGACGCGGGCTACCTGCTCACCGGCAGCCGGGAGATGCCCGAGTCCCTCGAGGCGCTCTGCACCCGGCCCGACGCGCCGCCCGGTGGGGGCGACGAGATCGGCCAGCCCTGGTG
The DNA here is from genome assembly GCA_029261955.1 of Deltaproteobacteria bacterium. GTDB lineage: Bacteria > Myxococcota_A > UBA796 > UBA9615 > UBA9615 > CALCXL01. The sequence goes on from JAJDAI010000930.1 coordinate 679, forward strand.
GCTGCCGGGGCTCAGTGACGACGACGACGACGACGATCGCGACTCACCCTTCGCCGAGGGCCTCGCGGCCTTGCGGGAGGAGGACGCCGACGGAGCCGCCGACGCGTTCCGGCGCGCGGTGGAGGCGAACCCCTTCCACCGCGAGGCCTACCTGGCGCTGCTCGCGGTCCTGGACGGCTCGGGGCGCTACGACGAGGCGGGGCTCTACGCCGAGATGGCGCTGCTCAACCTGCCCGACGACGGGCTCGTCCGGTACCGGCAGGGCATCAACCTCGTTCGCCTCGGCAAGCTGGAGGAGGCGGTCGACGTCTTCGACCAGGCGGCTCGCCAGAACCCCTCGTTGCACCAGCCCAGCTACTTCGGGGCCCACGTGCTCCTGGCCCGGGGGCGGGACTTGCAGGGGGCGCGAGTTCGCCTGAAGCGTGCCCAGGCGGCGGCGCCCGACGACGAGATCGTGGCCGGGGCGGTGCGGGTCGTGGACCAGGCCCGGGTCCTGCGCGCCGTCCTGCGGTTGACCGGCCTGCTCGGGTTGCTGGGCGCGGCGCTGTCGGCGCCGCTCGGCGGGCTGATGCCCTGGGCGATCCTGGCGCTGTCGGCCCTGCTCCTGTTCGGCTCGGGGCGGGCGGCCGTCCTGGTGGCCCGCGCGCGGCTTCAGAGGCCCTCGACGGAGTGACTCAGGGGGCGCCGGCCGTCTCGCCCGGCCCGCTTCGCCGCACCCGCTCCACCAACACCTTGAGCTGCGCCACGGGCTGGCTGCCGATCACGCAGGTCGTCGGGCCATCCGTCCAGCAGAGCACACTCAGCTCGTCCAGATCCACGACCGTCACGGGGCCCCCGGGGGCCGGGAGCTCCTGCGCGCTGCCGGGGTAGCGCGGGGCGTCCTCGAAGCGGTGCACGGTGGCGGCGCCCGACCCGGCCCGGTGCAGCCAGGTGTCGGCCGGCTGGCCGTCGAGCACAGTGCGCGTGTGCAGCGCGGCCGCCCCCTCGGGGAGGTTCTGGGGCAGCCGCGGCGCCATGGAGCGGTGCTGGGCCACCATGAGCTGGAAGGTGGGGGAGGGGCCGGGGCCGGGCAGCTGGCTGAGCAGGCCGAGGCCCAGGCCGCCGGCGATGACGGTGGCCAGCAGCAGCCACTGCAAGACCGGTGCGCCCTGGTTCCTGGGGACGGGCGAGGTCACGGGCGGCCGCGCATCACAGGGCGGCTCCACCCTGGGCGAGGGTGTCGAGGTGCCCCAGGAGCTCGAAGGCGGCGCCGTCGACCTCCCGCAGGCCGGTCTCGGACTCGATGCGGACCAGGTCGCGCGTGGGGGAGCGGAGCAGCACAAGCTCGAAGGCGCGGCCCGTGCGCTCGGCGGCTTCGACGCGCGCCACCTCGACCGCGCCCTCGGCGGCGTCGACGAAGCCGACGGCACGCAGCCCGTCGAGGGCCGTCAGGAAGTCCTGCACGGCGCCCGCGTCGGCCTTCGCGCCCTCTTCACCGCGGGCCCAGGCCCCGTCGGTGCGTACGAAGGTGAAGGACTCGCCGGCGGCGGCCCAGCGGAACTCGTCCACCACGTAGGGGTTGAAGTCGACCAGCTCGAGCGCCCGCCAGGCCTCGGGCTCGAAGGGCAGCGCGGCCAGGAAGGAGGCGTCGACCTGAGCGCCCTCACCGCCGAAGCCGGCTGGCAGGGCCTCGCCGCTGGCGACGGCGGCCATCGCGACGCCCGAGGGGGCGAAGGAGATCGAGGCGCTCTGCTCGCCCAGGTCGAGCGACACCGAGGCCACGGGATCGAGCACGGAGTCGGGGTAGGCGGCGGCGGACAGGCCGACGAGGTCCTGGAGCAGGCCGTCGAGCGCCGCGGTCTCGGCCCGCCAACCCGGCTCCTCGGCCAGGAACCACCAGCGCTGCCGGCGCTCGAAGGCCAGGATGTCCTCGCCCCGCTGCAGGGTCAGTGCGGTGACCTCGGCCGGGTCCAGGGGCAAGACACGCCGGTCCCGGAAGTCGAGCGGGTCGCGATCGAAGACGGCCACGGCGGCCGGACTCACGAGGTGCAACGCGCCGTCGATCGCCGCGTAGCGGCCTTCGCCCACCGGCGCGCTGTCGCCGAGCCGCAGGCTTCGGGTGGTGCCCGCCACGGTGGCCGAGACGGTCCGGGAGTCGGTGCCCAGGCCGAACTGGCTGAGGTCTCCGGTCCCGTCGAGGCTGCGCAGCGAGTCGAGCTCGCAGAGGGAGCGCGCGGCGAGATCCGCGAGCGCCCCTTCGGCGGGGCGGGGCGGGTCGCCGGCGAGCAGCCAGCGGTCCGCGGCGCGCTCGAGGCTCACGCCCTTGCCTTCGGGGCCGATGCGCAGCGCCGTGACGTCCGCGGGATCGCAGTCGGGCAACAGGGGCGCCTCGGGCACCCCGTCTTCTTCGACGTCGGACCCCTGCCGCTCGCTCCACCACACCCAGGTGGAGAGGCCAGCCAGGACCAAGACAGCTCCTGCGAGGGCACGCTTCTGCACGGCCGCATCCTCCGGGGGCCCCGCCAGGGTGTCAAGGCGCGACCTGTCCGCTTGACAGCACGGGTGAGGTGGTTATTCCCTCCATCGCTCAGCGCGGCCGCTGCCGGCCGCTCAGGAGGAGCTCATCGTGACGAAGAGGCATCTGCACCCCACGGCCGAGGCCGGCGCCGACCCCCTTGACGAGCCGAACCCCGAAGTCGAGCCCGAAACGCCGCCCGACGAGGCGACGGACGTCGAAGACGAGGTCATGGACGAGCTGGCGAAGGCCCGCGCCGCACAGGCTTCGGCCGCGGCCTGGTACCAGAGCCGCATCGCGACGCTCCAGGCGGACCTCGCGAACCGCGAAGAGAAGCTCCACGAGTACATCGGGGCCTACAAGGCGGCGGTGGCGGAGATGGACGCGGTGCGCGATCGACTCGAGCGCGACAAGGAGAAGGTGATCGACCGGGACCGCAAGGACCTCGTCGGCAAGCTCCTCGATCTGCTCGACAACTTCGACCGCTCGCTGGGCAGCATCAAGCCGGGCTCGTCGGTCGAGGACATCGTCCACGGGCTGACCATGGTCCGCACCCAGTTCTCCGGCGTGCTGGGCGGCTTCGGCGTCGAGCGCATGGAGACCGTGGGCTCGGACTTCGACGCCAACCAGCACGAGGCTGCGGCCCTCGTGCCGGCGCAGGCCGCGCACCGCGACCAGGAGGTCATCTTCGAGGAGCGCGCGGGCTACCTCTACAAGGGTGAGCTGCTGCGCGCGGCCCGCGTCATCGTGGCCAGCCGCCCCGACTGATCCCCCGCTATCGTGCCCCGCATGTCGCGATCCATCCTCGTTCTGTTCTCGCTGCTGGCGGCGTGCGCGACCCCCTCGGGCCCTGAGCTCGCACCCGCTCCCGCCGTGGAGGCGACGCCCGCGCCGGTCGTCGCGGCGCAGCCCGGTGGCGCCGTCTCCGCTGCGCACCCGCTCGCCGCCGAAGCGGGCATGCAGATTCTGCGTGCGGGTGGATCCGCCTTCGACGCGGCTGTCGCCACGGCCCTGGTGCTCGGCGTGGTCAACCCCCAGAGCAGCGGGCTCGGGGGAGGGGGCTTCGCCGTCTTCCGTGCGGCAGACGGGTCGCTGGGCAGCCTCGACTTCCGCGAGATGGCCCCGTCCTTCTTCGATCGCGATCTCTACTCCGTCCCGGGGCGCAGCTCGTCGAAGGGGCCCTGGGCGGCGGGCATCCCCGGCGAGCCGGCGGGCCTGGCCGCGCTGCACAGCCGCGGGGGGCGCCTCCCTTGGGCCCAGGTGGTGGAGCCTGCGCGCGCGCTCGCGGCCGAGGGCTTCCCCGTCGGCCCCGATCTGGATCGCGCGCTGCAGTACAAGAAGGACGACGTGCTCGCTGACCCGGGCATGCGTGCGGTCTTCGCACCCGAGGGCGTGCTGCTGGGCGAAGGCGCGACCTGCACCCGGCCCATGCTCGCTCGCACGCTGGAGTACCTCGCGCTGCACGGCGGCGAGGGGCTCTACCGCGGGCCCCTGGCGATCTCGCTCGCGGGCTTCTTCGC
>JAJDAI010000094.1 GCA_029261955.1 Deltaproteobacteria bacterium
GCGAAGGCGTCGATGTACATGCCGCGCGCGAGGTAGTACTCGACCAGCGTGAAGCCGTTGGACAGCGTGAAGGCCATCTGGCTGATGGGGTTCGCCCCGGCTTCGGCGATGTGGTAGCCGCTGATGGAAACTGAGTAGTAGTTCCGCACCTTCTTGCTGATGAAGAACTACTGGATGTCCCCCATCAACTTCAGGCTGAACTCGGTGTTGAAGATGCAGGTGTTCTGGGCCTGATCCTCCTTGAGGATGTCGGCCTGCACGGTGCCGCGCACCACGCTCAGGGTCTGGTCGACGATGACGTCGTGCTCGGCGTTCGTCGGCGGGCGCCCGTTTTCGTCGGCCCAGCGCTCCAGCTGCTGGTCGATGGCCGTGTTCAGGAACATCGCCAGGATGATCGGCGCCGGCCCGTTGATGGTCATGGACACCGAGGTCGTCGGGCCGCAGAGGTCGAAGCCCCCGTAGAGGATCTTCATGTCCTCCAGCGTCGCGATCGACACGCCCGACTCGCCGACCTTGCCGTAGATGTCGGGCCGCTCGTCGGGGTCCTCGCCGTAGAGCGTGACGCTGTCGAAGGCCGTGCTCAGGCGGTGCGCGGTCTCGCCCTCCGTCAGCAGCTTGAAGCGGTCGTTGGTGCGCGCGGGCGGGCCCTCGCCGGCGAACATGCGCTTGGGCGCCTCGGCCGTGCGGCGGAAGGGAAAGAGGCCCGCGGTGAAGGGGAAGCGCCCGGGCACGCCCTCCAGGAGCAGCCAGGCCAGCAGGTCGCCCTCGTCCCGGAAGCTCGGCAGCGCCACCTTCGGCAGGCTCAGGCCCGACAGGGACTCGAAGCGCGCGTCCACCGCGATGTCGCGCCCGCGCACCGAGTAGGTGAAGGTGGTCTGCCGGTAGCGCTCGGCCAGCTCGGGCCACTCGGCCAACAGCGCCTGGGAGGTGGCGTCCAGCTGCCCCTCCAGCTCCGTCGCCCGCTCCTCGACGAAGTGCAGCGACTCCCCGACCAGCTCCTCCGCCGCGGTGCGCAGGGCCTGGGCCCGGTGGGCGATGTCGGCCTGCGAGGCGGCGTGCAGCTTGTAGGCGCGCACGCCCTCGGCGATCTCCGCCAGGTAGCGGGCGCGCGGCCCGGGGATGAGGGCCTCGTGCAGCGGCGTGGCTCGGGACTCGGGCGCCTCCAGCGAGCTCGTCCAGCGCGCCTCGTTGCCCTCTCCGAGCTTCGCGATCATCGCGCAGTACAGCGCCGTCACGCCCGCGTCGTTGAAGCGCGAGGCGATGGTCCCGAAGACCGGCAGCTCCTCGTCCGTGGGGCTGGCCCCGAAGAGCTCGTGCGCGCGGCGGTACTGCTTGCGCACGTCGCGCAGCGCGTCCTCGGCGCCGCGGGTCTCGTACTTGTTGATCACCACCAGGTCGGCGAAGTCGATCATGTCGATCTTCTCGAGCTGGCTGGGCGCGCCGTACTCCGGCGTCATGACGTAGGCGGACACGTCGCTCAGGTCGACCACCGCCGAGTCGCCCTGGCCGATGCCGGGGGTCTCGAACAGCACGAGGTCGAAGCCAGCGAGCTTCAGCACCTCGAGCACCTCGGCCGTGTAGGCGGGCACCGTGCCGGCGCCGCGGGTCGCGAGGCTGCGCATGAAGATGCGATCGCTGGACAGCGAGTTCATGCGGATGCGGTCGCCGAGCAGCGCGCCGCCGGAGCGCCGCTTGCTGGGGTCGACGCTCACCACGGCGACGCTGCGCTCGGGGAAGTCGCGCAGGAAGCGGGTGAGCAGCTCGTCCAGCAGGGAGGACTTGCCGGCGCCGCCGGTGCCCGTGAAGCCGACGACAGGCGCCGCGGTGGCCGGGTCCTGGGCCAGCTTCGCGCTCGCCTTCCAGGAGTCCAACGCCGCCGCGAGGGGCGCGGGCAGCCGGTCGCGGCACTCCACGAGGGTCAGCAGGCGCGCGATCGTGACGGCACGCTTGGGGTCGATGTTCGTGAAGACGCCGTCGTCCAGCGTGAGCACGCCGCCCTCGGCCTCGCGCTCGACGGGGTCGAAGTCCGCGTTCTGCAGGATGTGGTTGATCATCCCCTGCAGCCCCATCTTGCGGCCGTCCTCGGGGCTGTAGATCTTGACGATCCCGTAGTCCTGAAGCTGCTCGATCTCCTGGGGCACGATGACGCCGCCGCCGCCGCCGAAGATGCGCACGTGGCTCGCGCCGCGCTCGGCGAGCAGGTCCTGCATGTAGCGGAAGTACTCGTTGTGGCCGCCCTGGTAGGACGAGACCGCGATGGCCTGGGCGTCCTCTTCCACCGCCGCGTCGACGACGTCGGCCGCGGAGCGGTTGTGGCCCAGGTGGATCACCTCGGCGCCGGTGGCCTGCAGGATGCGCCGCATGACGTTGATCGCGGCGTCGTGGCCGTCGAAGAGCGCGGCCGCGGTGACCACGCGCACAGCGTGCTGGGGGGCGTACTTCGTGATGGCGACCATGGGGGAGCCCTTACGGGAGGGTGGCGGCGAAGCTGCCGTCGGAGTCGACGTCGGCCGAGCCGTCCTGCAGCGCGGCGTTGAGGTAGTAGCAGCCGCGCAGCACGCCGCCGTCCAGGCTGGTCAGCTTCAGGTAGCCGCCCGTGCCCTGCTCGGTGTTGTAGTTCGCGGTGCTGTCCTGGATCGTGAAGTCGCCGCCGTCCTGGTTGCCGTCGCCCAGGGCGACCTCCATGGGCAGGTCGGAGCTGTCGAAGATCAACGTGTTGTCCTCGACCAGGTCGTCGCCCTCGTCGAAGTCGCCGGCGGCCACGAAGGTCGCGGAGCGCTTGAGGATGATGGTCATCGTGTGCGTCGCGTCGACCAGGTAGCTCAGCTGCAGGCCGGTCGCGTTGGTGACGATGGCGCCGCTCAGGGTCGCGTCCCAGTCGTCCCCCCCGACCGTGCCGGACAGGCTGTCCACCGCCACCTCCTCGGTGGAGCAGGACCAGCCTTCGGGTTCCTCCTCCGTGGGGCAGCCGGCGAGGAACAAGGCGAGGGCGAGCAGGGCGGTTCGATGCATGTCCGGTGTCCTACCCGCGCGCGAGGACCGGGGCAAGCGCGGTGACGCGGAGCGGTGGGGGGCTCAATCCCCGGAGTCGGCCCCGAGCTCCTGCAGGGTCGTGATGCTGGAGAAGAGCACGACGTCGTCGGGGGTGATGTCGGCGCCCGCTGCGATGTGCTCGTCCAGCCCGCGCACGATCTGTTGGACCCGGCAGCGGCTGGCCCCCAGCTCGGCGGCCAGGTGGCGAAAGCCCGGGTCGGGGTCGAGGCCGCCGCAGGTGAAGATGTCGACCGCGGCGTAGCCGTGCTCGGGCCAGGTGTGGATCGACAGGTGCGACTCGGCGATCAGCACCGTCGCGGTCACCCCCTGGGGTGCGTACTTGTGCGACGCGGCGGCGACGACCGTGGCGCCGATCCGCCGCGCGGCCTGCTCGATCGCCGCGCGCACGAGCGGCTCGTCGTCGAGCGCGCTGTGGTCGCAGCCGTAGAACTCGGCGATGAGGTGGCGGCCGAGGGTGTCCGGCGGGGGGGCTGGGGCGCGCTCGTTCATCGACGCGGTCTACTCCTGGGGGTGGGCCGGGGGATCCTATCGCCCCGCGCGCCGCCCGGCTGCAGCGTTGCCCGTTGCGTGCCCCGCGCGCCGGTCTTTGCTATCAGGTCTGTGCAGGGGAGATGCAGATGGCGCCGTGGTCGTCAGGCCAGAACATCGGGAAGTACCGGCTTCAGCGGCGCCTCGGCGAAGGCGCCATGAGCCAGGTGTGGCTCGCGGTGGCGCAGGGCCCCGGCCCCTTCCGCAAGGAGGTCGCCCTCAAGCTGCTCAAGCGCGCGTCCGAGCGCTCCCGAGTGGACGATCTGCTGCGTGAGGCACGGCTCACGGCGCTGCTGGACCACCCCTCGATCGTGCAGGTCCTGGACGTGGACGAGGACGGCACGCACGCCTGGATCGCCCTGGAGTACGTGGACGGCGGCACGCTGCGGCAGCTGGTCAGCTGGATCAAGCGGGCGTTCCTGGGCTTCCCCCTGTCGATGATCCTCGACGTCGCCATCGACCTGAGCCAGGGCCTGGAGCACGCGCACGGGGCGCGGGATCCCGACGGGCAGCCCCACGCGATCCTCCACCGGGACCTCAAGCCCGAGAACGTGCTGCTCGACCCCAACGGCCACGCGCGCCTCACCGACTTCGGCATGGCCCACGTCCAGGGCCAGGACGCGGACGCCGACTCCATGAAGGGCACCGCCCGCTACGTGCCGCCGGAGATCTGGCGCGGGGACGGCGAGTACCTGCCGCGCAGCGACCTCTTCTCCTTCGGCTGCATCCTCTTCGAGCTGGTCACGCTGCGGCGCCTCTTCGACGGCCCGGTCGAGGACATCCGCCGGCAGATCCTGGAGCGCGACCCGGCGAAGGAGTGCGCGGAGATCCACCAGATCGCGCCGCAGCTGGCCCCGATCATCGAGCGGCTGCTCCAGCGCGATCCGGAGAAGCGCTACCTGGACGTCAGCGACCTGGCCGGCGACCTGCTGGCCCGGCGCGCGCTGCGGGCCAGCGAGCCCGGCCTCGACACCTTCCTGACCGTGGTGAAGCGGCTCCAGGCGGCCGAAGGCGCAGCCGCCCCCGACTCGCGCCTGGACGAGCTGGCCGGGCACCCGGACCCGCGCTGGGCTGCGATCGCTCGCGCCGCTGGCGGCACGCCCCCGCCCGA
>JAJDAI010000931.1 GCA_029261955.1 Deltaproteobacteria bacterium
GTCGGGCGGGGGAGGGGAGGTCTCCAGCTCCTCCGCGAGCGCGACCGACCAGATCGGGGAGAGGTCCGCCGACCTGAGGGCGTGCACGAAGGCGTCGGGGGACTGCTCGCCGGCGTAGAGGGTCGCGCCGTCGGCCGACCAGGCCACCTGCTTGACCATCGTCTCGGCCAGCTTCCGGCGCGCGATCACGGCGCCGGTCCAGCCGTCCAGGACCAGGATCTCACCCAGGTAGGAACCCACCGCCAGCCGCTCGCCGTCGGGCGAGAAGGCGAGGGAGGTGCCGGGCGCCGAGACCCCACGGGACACCAGCGAGTCCACGTCGCCGAGGTCCTGGCTGAAGAGCGGCACGCACTCGGGCTGGGCGGGGGCGGCGTCGCTGCGCGGGCCGGCGGTGACCTGCTCGCCCGGGGTCCAGGAGCGCAGCAGCAGCTCGCGATCGCCGCCGACGGGCCGGCCGCCGGAGCCCGGGGAGGCCAGCAGCGCGTCGCGCAGGAAGACGAGGCGCGGGGCCTCCACCGAGGGGGCCTCGGGCGCGGACGAGCAGCCTGCCAGCACCGCCAGCGCGAGGATCACTCGGACCATGTGGACCAGTACCGACTGCAGTCGCCGGACTCCAGGGACTCGTTTTGTTCTTCGCATCGGGACTCCAGCTCATCCTCGGAGGCCGCCGGGTCCTCCGAGGTCTCCGCCAAGGTGCGCTGCTCCAGGACCCAGGTCGAGCACCAGCCGTCGTAGTCGGCGCGGTCTTCGTAGCCCACCCCCGTGCCCCAGGACAGCCCCCACTCGTCGAGGCAGGTCTCGAAGGCGTCGCCCGCGACCGGGCAGAGGGCGTCGCAGGCGTCCGGCGGAGAACAGCCGGCCACCCACACGGCGAGCGCGAAGGTGGCCAGCTGCTTCATCACCGGCCTACAAGAACGCCATGACGATGGGGTCGGCCGCGAAGGTGACCAGGTCGCCGATCTGCGAGCAGTCGCTCGGATCGTGCACCGTCACGCCGCCGGGCTCGACGTCGTCGGGCGTCGCCCAGTGGTCGATCCAGAGGGCCCACACGTTGCCGTCGGGGCCCATGTCCAGGCCCCAGTTCCGGCCGTCGGTCGGGGTGGTGGTGCCGTCGGGCGTCGTGCCCTCGCCGAAGCACTCGAGGTGGTTCTGGGCCCAGTCGACCTCGACCGCGATGGCGGCGAACTCGTCGCCCGGGGCCACGTCGATGATGTCGCTGCCCGCGGCCAGGGTGGTCTCGTCGAGCACGTTGACGACCTGGCCGTCGTCGAGCTCGATGATCTGGAGGCCGCCGTCGGTCTTGACGGTGACGATGCTCGGGTCGGCCGCCGCGACCGAGACGAAGGGGTTCGGGCCCACGTCGAAGCTGCGGCTGATGCTGCCGTCGGCGCAGGAGATCTCGACGACCTTGCCCACGGCGTCGGCCGTCCAGAAGTTGTCGCGGTCGAGGCGCTGCAGGGCCACGTAGATGGAGTCGCCCAGGAGCACGGGGCGGTGGGGCTCGGACGAGCCGTCGGTCCCCTCCTCGTAGGGGCTGAGGTCCACGGCGCCGAGCGGGCCGCCGGTGGCCAGGTCGAACATGGCGACGTCCGCGCCGGCGCTGCCGTCGGCCGTGGTGTCGAAGCGGGGCACGAAGATGTGGTCACCGCAGACGGCGACGCCCTGGGGGTTGGTGCCGGCGGCGGTGCTGAACTCGAGCACGGGGGCCGAGAAGTCGAGGTCGTCGTAGCGGCGCACGGCGTCGGTGCCGGTGCGGCCCACGAGCCAGACCGAGCCGTCGGCGGTGCTGACGGTCCAGTCGCTGCCGACGAGGCCGAGCACGTCGTCGCTGACGGTGCCGGTGTTCACGTCGATGGTGGCGACCGTCGCGTCGCTGCCGAAGGAGCCGTAGAGCACGATGGCCGTGCCGAGGTCCTCGGGGGTGTCGTCGTCGTCGTCCGCGCTGTCGTCGTCGTCTGCGGTGGCGTCGTCGTCGTCCGCGGTGGCGTCGTCGTCATCGGCTGCGCTGTCGTCGTCGTCGCCGCCCGAGGAGGGGCAGCCCAGCAGCAGCAGGGCGAGCAGGGAGATCAGGATTCGAAGGCTCATCGGGTCGGCTCCAGGGGCGCAGGGCGTTCGTGCCGCTGCGCGGGGGTCTGAGGGGTCCAGCCGACCGTCACGTAGACGGCGCGGCCGGGCAGGGGGTTGCCACGGAAGTCCTCGAGGGAGACCACGGCGCGGTCGTTCTCGGAGGGGTGAAGGGGGTCGCGGTAGCGGGTGCCGAGGGTCAGATCGGCCACGTTGGTGACCTCGACCGCGATCCAGGGGAGGTGCGCGGCGAGCTGGGCCCGCGCGAAGAGGGAGTGCATCGGCCGCGGCAGCTGCTCGTAGCGGTTGCTCGGCGAGTCGAAGGTCCCCGAGGTGTAGGAGAAGCTCCAGCCCACCCGGACCCAGGGCTCCCAGAAAAAGGCGAGCGAGCTGTCCACCTGCCACTCGGGCACGAAGGGCACGCGGTGGTCGAGTTCGTCGGCCATGCCTT
>JAJDAI010000932.1 GCA_029261955.1 Deltaproteobacteria bacterium
GGGCGGCGCCGATGTCCATGGCGCGGTTGGACAGGCGGCCGGAGATGGTCCCGTCCGCCTCGTGCGTGCCGTGGCACTGCGCGCAGGTCGGGCCCACGGCTGGCCCGCTCTCCGACTCGAAGAGCGCGAGGCCCACGAGCCGGTCCTCCTCCTCGATGAAGCCCGTCTGCCACACGGCGCCCTCGAGGCCGACCAGCGCGCGGTAGGTGCCGTCGGCGCGCAGGGGGTACTCCATGAAGACGCGGCGGCCCAAGGCGATCCAGGCCTCCTGGCTCTGCGGCAGCTCCTCCGGCACGAGCGGCTCGGCGTCCCCCAGGGCCGGGACCGCCCCCGAAGCGAAGACGTCGAGGTCGTCCCGGGTCAGGGCGCGGCTGGCGGGATCGCGGAAGTCGAGCGCGTCCCAGCCATCGGCCCGCGCGTAGAACTCCAGGCGCTTGCGGGCGTAGTCGCTGTCTCGGCTCAGCAGGTCCCGCTCCAGGATCGCGCGCCGGTAGGCGGGACTCTGGATGTAGGACTCCGGATCGTCCGAGAGGTCCAGGGGGGGGAGGTCCGGCGGCAGCTCGCAGCCGGCGAGCAGCCCGATGAGGAGAATCCAGCGCACGGCGGCGAGGCTAGCAACGAGCGGAGCTCGGGTTGACTTCGAATCCGTCTTGCATACCATGCGCATATTATGTGGCGAACCACCCTGCTCGATCTGATCGCGACCGGACGCTACTCCACCCAGGGTGACCTGGTGGAGGCGCTGAACGAGCGCGGCTTCCAGGTCACCCAGAGCTCCGTCTCCCGCGAGCTGAGCACGCGGGGCGTGACGAAGGTGGGCGGGCGCTACCTCCACGTGGCGGCCGCGGGCTTGCCTGCGTCGATCCAGCTGCTCGACGTGAGCACCTCGGTCGGGGCGCCGCTCGTCGTGCTCAAGACCCTGCCCGCCTCCGCGCCGCTGCTCGCCTCCGCTGTGGACAAGGCACACATCAGCGGGGTCATCGGCACCCTCGCGGGCGACGACACGGTCTTCGTCGCCTGCGCCAACTTCGACGCCCTGCCCAAGCTCGAGGAGTTCCTGGGCCGGGCGCTCGACGCCAACTACGGGGGCACCCCATGAGGATCCGCCTGGACAAGATCGCCTCGTCGACCCGCAACGTGCCGCTGCACCGCGACGTCATCGTCGGCTCGCCCATCCCGGCGACTGCCGGCACGGTCATCGCGGTGCGCGTGCTGGACAGCAAGAGCACCTACAACACGGTCGAGGACCTGCACGGCCGCATGATGGGCCTGCAGCGCGGCGACGTGGTCGCGGGCGTGCTCGGCGCCCGGCAGGCCCTGCGCGGCTTCGCGGGCGACGTGCCCGAGGCGGTCGAGATCGGCGACGAGCTGCACCTGCTCAACCTGGGCGGGGTCATCGGCCGCTGCACCTCGGCCAACCCCGACGTGGGCCCGCCCTGCCGGGTCGAGGTGCTCGGGGCGATCCAGCGCTTCCCGGAGCTCGGACGGCGCGTGGGCGTGCCGGCCTCCATCGCTCCGGGGCCCGTCTCACCCGTCGACACGCTGCCCGACGACTGCCCTCCCCTGGTGCTCGTCGCCGGCACCTGCATGCACGCCGGCAAGACCGCGGCGGCCTGCCTGCTCGTCCGCGAGGCCACCGGGCGCGGCCTCAAGGTGGCTGCGACCAAGGTCACCGGCGTGGCCCTGCGCCGCGACAGCCTGGAGATGCTGGACCACGGCGCCACCGCCGCCGTGACCTTCTGCGACGCCGGCATGCCCTCCACGACGGGGGTCGACATCGTGCCCGTCGCCCTGGGCTGCATCGCGTCGCTGGTCGACGCGAAGCCCGACCTCATCGTGGTGGAGCTCGGCGACGGGATCCTCGGCACCTACGGGGTCGACAAGGTGCTCGCGAGCGAGGCGATCCGGGCCCAGTCCGGCACCCTGATCCTGGCCGCGACCGACCCCGTGGCGGCCTGGGGTGGGGTCCAGTGGCTCGCCCGAACCGGCTGGCATCCCGCCGTCGTGACCGGCCCCGCGACCGACAACGACTCCGGCAGCGCGCGCATCGAGTCGCTGTGCGGCCTGCCGGCCGTCAACGCCCGCTCCCAGACGGAGCGCTTCGTCGACACCGTGCTCAGCGGCCTGTTCGGCCCGGTGCTCGGAGGACCCCATGCCTGATTCGATCCAGGTAGGCCTCGTCGGAGGCACCGGCTACGCGGGCGCGGAGCTGCTCCGCTTGCTGCTCGGCCACCCCGCGGTGTCCCTCGGCGCCGTGGTCTCCCGCTCCCGCGCCGGCGAGCGCATCGACGCGGTGCACCCCGGCCTCGCCGGCTTCGTGGACGGCTGCTTCGTCGGCCCCGACGAGCTGGACTTCGATGAGCTCGACGTGCTGTTCCTGGCCGTTCCCCACGGCGCTGCAGGCCCCTGGGTCGAGCGCGCCGACGAGGCGGATGTGCCCCTCGTCATCGACCTGAGCCGGGATCACCGCCACGCGGAGGGCTGGATCTACGGCCAGGCCGAGTGGCACCACGCGCTGATGCCCGGGGCCTGCCGCATCGCCGTGCCCGGCTGCTTCGCCACCGCGATCTCGCTCGCCCTCGCCCCCTTCGTGCAGACCGAGCTGGCCATGGAGGCCATCCAGGTGGTCGCCGCGACGGGCTCGACCGGCTCCGGCGGCACGCCCTCGAAGACCGCGCACCACCCCGAGCGTTTCGTGAACATGAAGGCCTACAAGGTCCTCAGCCACCAGCACGTGCCCGAGATCACCGAGTTCCTGGCTGGCATCGGGCCCGCCGGCCCCGTGCACTTCGTGCCCTTCTCCGCCCCGGTGGATCGCGGGATCCTCGCCGCCTGCTTCGTCCGCCCGCCTGCCCCGGTCTCCGCCGAGGAGGCGAAGGCCCTGTTGGAGGAGTGCTACGCCGACCACCCGCTCGTGCGCGTGCGCGACGCGTCCCCTGAGCTGCGCCACGTGCGCGGGACCGCCCTGTGCGACCTGTCGGTCTACGCGGACGGCGAGCAGCTGGTGGTGCTGTCCGCGCTGGACAACCTCGGCAAGGGCGCCGCCGCGCAGGCCGTCCAGTGCCTCAACCTCTCCCTGGGCCTGCCCACTCACCTCGGGGTCGGAGCGCCGCCATGCCTGCCCTGACCACCGTCGGGAAGCCCCTGCCGATGCAGATCGAGCGGGGGGAAGGCGCCCGCCTCTTCGACGCGGAAGGCAACGCCTTCTGGGACTTCTACGGCGGCCACGCCGTGGCCCTGCTCGGCCAGGCACACCCCCGCTGGGTCCGCGCGATCAGCGAGCAGGCAGCCCGCCTGTCCTTCGTCACGACCCTCGCCCCGACCTCGGTCCGGGACCGCGCCAACGCCTCGCTCTGCGCCTTCGCGCGCATGGACCGCAGCTTCCTGGTGAATTCGGGGGCCGAGGCCAACGAGGCGGCGCTCAAGGTCGCGCGCAAGGCGACCGGGCGCAGCCGGATCGTCGCGATGCAGGGCGGCTTCCACGGCCGCACCATGGCCTGCCTGGGCGTGACGGAGTCGGGCCACTACCGCACGGACCACGCCCCCATCCACGGCGAGGCCACCTTCGTGCCCTTCGGGGACGTCGAGGCGCTGCGGGCCGCGGTGGACGACCGCGTCGCGGCTGTGCTCATCGAGCCCATCCAGGGCATCGCCGGGGCGATCGAGGCCCCCGCGGGCTTCCTGAGCGCGGCGCGCGCGATCTGCGACGGCGTCGGCGCGGCGCTGATCCTCGACGAGGTCCAGACAGGCATCGGGCGCACCGGCGAGGCCCTCGCGTGGCACGCCGAGCCCGGCTGCGACCCCGACCTCGTGACGGTGGGCAAGTCCCTCGGGGCGGGCTTTCCCGTGGCCGCCCTGCTCCTGACGGAGGCGATGGCGCAGACCTGTGAGCCCGGGGAGCACGGCTCGACCTTCGGCGGCGCGCCCCTGGCCTGCGCGGCGCTGCTCGCGGTGCTCGACGCCATCGAGCAGGAGGACCTGCTGGCCCGCGCCCAGGCCCTCGAAGCGCAGGTTCGGGCCCTGGCGCCCCCGTCCGTCACCGTGCGCGGCCGGGGCTGCCTGCTCGGCCTCGTGCTCGACCGCCCCGCTGCCCCCATCGCCACCGCCCTGCGCGCCGACGGCTTCCTCGTCGGCACCTCGAACGATGCGCGCTGCCTGCGCCTCTGCCCCCCCGCCGTGATGCCCCCGGACGCCGTGGAGGGCCTGATCACGGCCCTGTGCGCCGCCCTCTCGGAGTGACCGTGGAACGCCCGTTGCTGCTGCTCGAAGCCGTGCCCTACCTGCGCGCCTACTCCAACCAGCGCTTCGTCGTGAAGCTGGGGGGCGAGCTGCTGCTCGACCCCGCCCAACGCGACCGCGTGGCGCGGGACCTGGCCGTGCTGCACCGCCTCAACATCGGCGTCGTGGCCGTGCACGGCGGTGGCCCCCAGCTGGACGCGATGACCAGCAAGCTGGGCCTCGAGATCGAGCGCGTGGCCGGCCGGCGCGTCACCTCCGAGGACGTGCTCGAGGCCGCGAAGATGGTCTTTCGCGGGCAGCTCAGCCTGGACCTCGTCTCCTCCCTCATCCGACACGGCGAGAAGGCGGTCGGGCTCTCCGGGGTGGACGGCTCGCTGATCCAGGCCGTGCGCCGCCCCGCCGCCCTCGTCACCAACGACCAGGGCGACGAGGTCCGGGTGGACTACGGCGAGGTCGGCGACGTCGTCGGTGTCGACCCCACGGTCGTCGAGGCGGTGCTCGCGAGCGGCGCGCTGCCCGTGGTCAGCCCCCTCGCTGCGGACGCCGACGGGCGGGTGCTCAACGTCAACGCGGACACCGTCGCGGCCCACCTCGCGGTCGCCCTGAAGGCCGAGAAGCTCATCCTGCTGACCCGCACCCCCGGCATCCTGCGCGACGCCGGGGATCCCGGCTCCCTGCTGCACTGGACCGACCTCGCGGAGCTGACCGAGCTGGCCGGATCCAGCGCCTTTCACGGCGGCATGCGGCCCAAGGTCGCGGCCATCTCCGAGGCCTTGCGCGGCGGGGTTCCGCGCGTGCACGTCATCGACGGCCGCCGCGATGGGGCGCTGCTGGAGGAGATCTTCACCACCGAGGGATGCGGCACGCTGGTGGTCTCGGAAGCCGCCGACACGCCGGCTGAACCGCTGCCCTGATCGCCGTCCCGGGTCCCAATCGGCCGTCGACACAAGCGACGAACCCTGCTTTGATGCCACGCACGGAATGCTCGGAGACTTCATGCGACGGATCGCCTGCGCCCTGCTGATTTTGCTGCCCCTGGCCCTCGCTGGTTGCGAGGACACGGGTCCGGCGCTCCAGCGCGCGCCCTACAACCTGGTCGGCATTCCGCCCAACCTCGACTTCGGCACGGTCGCGATCGGCGCGACCCTGAACGCGTCGATCATCGTGCAGAACGACGGCAACGGCGCGGCGGAGATCGCCAACACGACGCTCGGCGGCTTCGGCGGCGGGCACTTCGTGCTGCCCGAGTCCTGGTCCGGCGACGTGCCCGCCGAGGGAGCTCACGAGTTCGTGATCTCCTTCACCCCGGGCGCGGAGGGCTACTTCGAGGACTCCCTCATCCTCAGCATCACGCTGCCCGACGGCAGCGACACCTTCGAGGTCCCCGTCCGCGGCCGCGGTGTCGTCGCCGGCCTCCAGGCCTA
>JAJDAI010000933.1 GCA_029261955.1 Deltaproteobacteria bacterium
CGTCGCTCCGTCGCCGGTCGCGGCGGCCTCATCGCCCGCTGGCGCCTGGGGCGACGCCTCGCTCGGCGGGGGGTTCTGCGCTTCGTCGGCAGCCGGCGCGGCGGCCTCCTCGGCGGGCGGGGCCTCGGAATCAGCGGCGGGACAGCCCAGCAGGAACAGGGCGAACAGGACGGAGTGCATCGAATGACCTTCCAATGGGAACAGCGCGCAGCAGAGCACAGCCGCCGCCTGCCCGCACGCCCGCCCCCGGACCCGGACCTTCCCGCGAGGCGCGACCTCTGGCACAGTCCCCCACCCTGTTGGAGAAGCCCATGACGAGCCGCTGGGTCGTCCTCAAGTTCGGCGGTACGTCCGTCGCCTCTGCCCGCAACTGGGGGCGCATCGCCGCCCGCGTGACGGAGCTGCACGCCGAGGGCAAACGGGTGTGGATCGTGGCGTCCGCGCTCTCGCAGGTGTCCAACCGCCTGGAGCAGGCGGTCGAGGAGGCGCTGGGCAACCGCGAGCCCGCCTCCCTCGGGTGGATCCAGGGCCGTCACATCGAGCTCGCGGGCGAGATCGGCCTGAGCGTCACCGCCTACGAGCCGGTCAAGGAGCTGCTGGAGGAGCTGGGCCAGCTGCTCGAGGGCGTTCGCCTGACGCGCGAAGCCTCGCCGCGCCTGCACGCCCGCATCATGTCCTTCGGCGAGCTGGCCTCGACCCAGCTCGGCATCGCCGCGCTCGGGCACCACGGGCTGCACGGCCAGCGGGTGGACGCGCGCGATCTGCTCATCAGCACCGAAGTGGACGGCCAGCAACCGGCCGATCGCTTCGTGCAGGCCCAGGTGGACCCCGTCCGCAACGTGCTCGCGGCCGAGGCGGCGAGCGACGCCTGCTCGCTGGTGCTGACCCAGGGCTTCATCGCCCGCACGCCCCGGGGCGAGACCTGCCTGCTCGGGCGCGGTGGATCGGACACCAGCGCCGCGCTCTTCGCCCACCTCATCGGCGCGGAGTCGCTGGAGATCTGGACCGACGTGCACGGCATGTTCAGCACGGATCCCCGGCAGCTGCCGACGGCGCGCCTGATCCGCCAGATCAGCTACCGCGAGGCCCAGGAGCTGGCCGCCATGGGCGCCAAGGTCCTGCACCCGCGCTGCCTCGGGCCCGCGGCCGAGGGCGGCATCCCCATCGAGATCCGAAACACCATGGATCCCGAGGCCCGCGGCACGCGGATCGGGCCGTCGCTCAGCGACGACGCCGCGGTCATGGCCGTGGTCATGCGCGAGGGCGTCACCCTGCTCAACATCTCGACCCTGCGCATGTGGGGCACGCCGGGCTTCCTCGCCAAGGTCTTCGCGCCCTTCGCGGAGCTGGGCATCTCGGTCGACCTCGTGGCCACCTCGCAGTCCGCCGTGTCGGTCACCCTCGACGGGGTGCCGGGAGGGACCGGCGGCGAGCCCTTCCGACGCCTGGAGGAGCGCCTCAAGCTGCTCGGCGAGGTCACGACCCGGGAAGACACCGCCGTGGTCTCCATCGTGGGCCGGCGGATCCGCACCGTGCTGCACAAGCTCGGCCCGGCCTTCGCGGTGTTCCGCGAGCACGAGGTCCACCTCGTCAGCGAGAGCAGCGAGGACCTGAACGTCAGCTTCGTGGTCGGTCAGCAGGACGCCCGCACGCTGGTGGACCGGCTGCACGATCAGCTGTTGCCGAAGCAGGGCTCGGACGAGCTCTTCGGGCCCTCCTGGGAGCTGCTGACCTCGAAGCAGCGCCGCATCGAGACCGCGGAGGCGCCCAAGCCCTGGTGGCACGCCCGCCAGGCCGAGCTCCTGGACCTCGTGTCCGACGGCCAGTCCCGCTACGTCTACGACCTCGCGACGGTCCGCGCGCAGGCGCACGGCCTGCGGCAGCACCTGACCGCGGTCGGCGGCCTGTACTACGCGATGAAGGCCAACTGGAACGCCGAGGTGCTGCGCACGATCGCGGCGGAGGGCCTCGGCATCGAGTGCGTGAGCGCGGCGGAGATCAAGCTCGTCCGGGAGCTGCTCGGTGACGCCATCCCGATCCTCTTCACCCCGAACTTCTGCCCCCTGGACGAGTACGCCGTGGCCTTTGAGCACGGCGCCGACGTCACGCTGGACGGGCCGCACCTGATCGACCTCGCGCCGGAGCTGTTCCGCGGCCGCGAGCTGGGCGTTCGGGTCGACCCCGGCGGCGGGCTCGGCCACCACGAGAAGGTGGTCACGGCGGGCGCGCAGGCGAAGTTCGGGCACCCCGTCGCCGACGTGGCCGAGGTGGTCCGGGCGGCGGCCGAGGTCGGCGCGACCGTCACGGGCCTGCACAGCCACGTGGGCAGCGGGATCCTCGATCCGGACTCCTGGGGGCGCACCCTCCAGGGCCTGCTCGCGGTGCGGGACCAGCTGCCCGACCTGCGCTGGATCGACGTGGGTGGCGGCCTCGGCGTGGTGGAGCGCGCCGGCCAGCAGGCCCTCGATCTGGCCGCGGTGAACCTGCGCCTGGCCGAGCTGGCGGCCGAGCTCGGCGACATCGAACTGCGCATGGAGCCGGGCCGCTACCTGGTCTCCGAGGGCGGGGTCCTGCTCGCTCCGGTCACGCAGGTGCGCCGCAAGGGCGAGGTGCGCTTCGTCGGCCTGGCCACGGGCATGAACTCCCTGATCCGACCGGCGCTCTACGGCGCC
The DNA here is from genome assembly GCA_029261955.1 of Deltaproteobacteria bacterium. Taxonomy (GTDB): domain Bacteria; phylum Myxococcota_A; class UBA796; order UBA9615; family UBA9615; genus CALCXL01. The sequence goes on from JAJDAI010000933.1 coordinate 2,673, forward strand.
TGGCACGGCATCCACAACCTGAGCCGCCTGGACGCGGACCCCGACGGCTACTGGCACGTCGTGGGGCCGATCTGCGAGACGGGCGACGTGCTCGGTCGCGACCGGCTGCTGCCGTCGACGGAAGCCGGCGACGTGCTGCTGATCGAGAACGCGGGCGCCTACGGCCGGGTGATGGCCTCGCGCTACAACCTGCGTGAGCCGGCGGCAGAGGTCGTGCTCACGGTGTGATCCGGGGGAGGCGACCGACGCTCCCCTAGCGCTTCGTGCCCCCGCGGCCCGCGCCCTCGGCGAAGGCCGTGGCCCCCTCGATCCCCTCGGCCATCACGGCGGACAGACCCCCGGCGAACTCGGCCTTCATCGCGGCCTCCTGATCCAGGTCGAGCCCGCCGTAGACCGAGCGTCGGTCCGCGCGCATGCAGGCCTGCGGGAAGGCGGCGATCTCGCACGCGAGCGCCTCGGCTGCTTGACGCGCCTGCCCCGCGGGCACCACCCGGTCCACCAGGCCCATGCCGTGAGCTTCGTGAGCGCTCACGGCGCGGCCCGTGAGCGTCAGGTCCAGGGCCCGCCCCAGCCCGATGATCCTCGGCAGGCGCACGGTGCCGCCGTCGATGAGCGGCACACCCCAGCG
>JAJDAI010000934.1 GCA_029261955.1 Deltaproteobacteria bacterium
GGTCAGCGGCAACTTCATCATCGCGGGCGCGGTCGCGGAGCTGCTGCTGGCCGAGCCGCTGCCGAGCATGGGCACCGCCCAGCCCGTCGACGTGCCGGGCTGGGTCGTCGACGGCCGCCAGCGCATGCGCGACGCCCTCGCTGCGGACCCGCGGCTCTGGGAGTGGAACGGCCTGGACTACGAAGGCAAGCGCGAGGGCGGCCGCTACATCGCGGACTTCCAGGGCGACTGGCGGGTGCTGCGCGACGAGCTGCTCGAGCGCGCCGAAGCCGAGGACGCCACCGCGATGGACCACCTCTGGGCGGGCAACGCCCGCTTCTACAACTACGAGGTGGACGACGCGCTGGAGTCCTGGGAGCGGGCGGCTCAGGCCGACCCGACGCTCTGCCTGGCCCACGCGAACCGCGCCCACGCGCTGCGCATGCTCGGCATGCGGGCCCAGGCCCTGGGGGACGCGACGGCGGCGGCGACCTGCGACCCCGAGGACGCCGAGTTCGCGGCCATGCGGGACCTGCTGACGGAGCTGTCGAAGCCCTGAAGAGGGCCTAGTACCGGACCTGCACCCCGACGTGCAGGTGCCAGTGTCCGCCGAGCAGCTGGTTCGCGCCCGCGAAGGAGATCGCCGGCCCGCCACCCACCCGCGCGAACAGCGAGGTGCGGAAGGTCGCGTCGAACTGCGCGCCCACGCTGAACAGCAGCGGCCACTCCAGGAACCACGCGGTCGGGTTCGTCCAGACCCACAGGACCAGCGGGTTCTCGAAGGTCGCGAGGATGTGCCACTTGACGTTGATGTCGATGGTGGCGAGCAGGCCCGCGTTCACGCCCGGCCCGACGCTCGCGCGGAAGGCCCGCGAGCGGCCGTAGCCGTAGTTGAGCGGGTACTCGGCCCGGGAGCCGCCCCAGCCTGCGAAGTTGAAGCTCGGGTTCACCAGCAGGGCCAGCGACACCCGCCCCTGCTCCAGCAGGCTGAAGCGCATCTGGAGCCCGGCGCTGATCGCCAGCGGCCACATGCGGACGTCGACCCGCGGGCCCAGGGCGCTCTTGTCCCGGACCACGCCCTCCCACATGTAGAAGAGCTCGGGCCAGCCGCCGCCCACGTTGTGGGAGCGCTCGCCCGGCGCGTTCAGGGATCCGCTGTTGACGGTGCTGGCCGATGCCGGCGCCACGCTCAGGAGGAGCACACCAGCGAGCAGACAGGGCAAGAGGGTCTTCATCGACTGCGCACGGTAGCCGGGATCGACCCGGCTTTCATTCGGAAGCCGCCGCCGAGAGCAGCCAGGGATCGTCCGGGTCCAGGTCGCGAACCTGCTCGACTGCGGCCCTGCGGGCCCGCTCGTCTCCCTGGCCTCGGGCCACCTCCGCGAGGGCGCGCAGGCTGCGGGCGTGGAAGGGGTCGATCTCGAGGGCACGCTGGAGCGCCTCCCGCGCCGCGGGCAGCTCGTGGGGCCCGGCGGCCAGGCGGTGGCGGGCCTGCCCCAGCAGGCAGAGGACCTCGGCCGAGTTGGGGTGCCGCACCGCCAGCTCCTCGAGCACGGTGCTGGCCTGGTGGATGTCGCCGCGGCTCAGCAGGGCCCGCGCGGTGCGCAGCCGCTCCGCCGCGCCCGGCTGCGGGGTGGCTTCGCGCTGCTCCCGGGCCTTCAGCTCGGCGTCGTAGGCGGCCCGGCGGGACGGGGCCGTCAGCGTGGTGAAGGCCCGCTCGAGGCGGTCCAGCAGCTCCTTGCGCTTGCTCCGGGCGTCGCTGCTCAGGCCCGAGAGACGCTCGAAGCGGTAGCGCTGCTTCCGATCGCTGTAGGCGCGCACGATCGCGCCGACGTCTGCGCTTTGGTCCACGCCGAGGAAGCGGTAGTGGTCGCTCTGCATCAAGGTCAGGTAGTCCTTGAGGATCCCCTGCTCCTCGTCGTCGTCGTCGTCGTCGGAGCGGACCGTCTCGGCGCCCACCAGCTCGTCGGGGGTGGGCACGAAGAGGGGCTGCGGCGGGATGGAGCGCTTCGCGGCCGGCTGGTGCTCGACCGCGAGCTGCTGGGGCGGGGCGGGCGGCGCGTCAGCCGAGTCGGCGATGCCCAGGGTGAACATCAGCCACAGGGCCGGCACCAGGGCCTCGCGCTCGGCCTGGTAGCGGGTGAACAGGTCGCCAACCGTGCTCCCGCCGTCCATGGCGTCGAGCAGGCCCAAGAGCCCATCCTGCAGTGCCAGGTAGGAGCCGAGCTGGCGCCGCTGCGAGCCCTCGACGAAGAGCTGGTCGGAGCGTTCCAGCAGCTCCGCGGCCAGCTCGTCGACGCTCAAGTAGCGAAGCACCGCCTCCGCGAGGCAGGGCACGGGGTTCACCTCGAAGATCGGGAAGCGGTCCACGAAGTCGTCGCCCGGGGCCCACTCGTACTCCCCACCGGCCCAGGCGAAGGACCGCACGAGGACCCGGCGCACGCGGCGCCGCTCGGCGCTCACCAGGGCCCGCTCGCTGACCTGCCCGCCGCGCACCACGGCCTCGCGGAAGTCGATCCCTTCCTCAGCTGCCTGCCGCACCAGGGCAGCCGCCGCCGGCCCGTCCAGGGTCTCGGAGTCGACGAGGACCGCGGCCAGGGTCTCCTCCGGCTCCTCGCTGCTGGCCCAGACCGGGTAGCCGTTCAGCAGGTAGATGGCGCGGGTGGACTTCTGGTGGCTGAGGGTCAGCACGCCCGCCGCGTGCCGCCGAAACAGCTCGTTGAGCAGCCCGACGAGCGACTTGCGGTCCCAGGAGCCCAGCGAGTCGAAGTCGGGCCGGGCCTCGCCGAGGGCCTCCTCGATCTCGTCCAGCCGCCACGAGCCCGTGGCCGTGATCGCCGCGTCGCTGTCCAGCTCCACGTCGTCGTCGAGCACCGCGTCGATCTTGCGGCCGAGGTCGATGAGCGAGAAGGGCTTGGCCAGGAACTCGAGCACCTCCAGCTGCCGCAGCTCCTTCTCGAAGAGGCGGGGGTTCTTGTAGATGGCGCTCATCATCATGACGGGCAGCCGGTCACCGCCCTCGCGCTCGCGCATGGCCTTGACGAGCTCGACCCCGCTCATGCCGGGCAGCATCAGGTCGGTCAGCAGGAAGTCGACGGGGTTGGTCTCGACGAACGCGAGCGCAGCGGGCCCCGACTCGGCGACCTCGGTCCGGTAGCCGAGGAAGTCGAACAGGTCGCTCAGCTGCCGCCCGAAGTGCGGGTCGTCCTCGACGACGAGGATCAGCGGTCGTGTCATTGCCCCACCCGTGCCGCGCGGCCCTCCCGCGCGGCGTGCCCTCAGTTCAAACCTGGAATCAGCAGCTCGGTCACGATCTCCCCCTTCGCGAGGTGGCGGTCGCAGATCGCTTTGACGTCCTCCTGCGTCGTGGGCGAGTACCAGACCTGTTCGGGGTACACGACCACCGCGGGACCGAACTCGCACACATCCAGGCAGCCGGCCCGGTTCGCCCGGATCCGACCGGTCCATCCCCGCGCCTTCACCTCAGCCTTGAACCAGGCGGCGACCTCGGCGCCACCTCGCTCCATGCAGCAGCCGCGTGCGTCGGAGCCATCCCGCTCGTTGACGCAGGTGAAGACGTGGCGTTCATAGAAGGACATGCCCGCGGAGCCTACGTCGGCCACCCGGCCCTGTAAACGAGGAGGATCAGGGACGCAGGCGTGCGCCCGCGCACGTGAGGAATCCCCCTGCTACCCTCCGCCGACTATGAGGTATGCGGCGCGAAGCAGCGTGATCGCACTGGCCCTGGTGGCCGGTCTCGGCTGCGAGACCGAAGAGCCCCAGCCTCCCGATCCGAACGAGCCCCTCCCGCCCGTCGTCTGCGACGAGCAGGCGCCGATCAGCCTTGTGCGCACCGCCGCGGACTCGGCGCTCGGCATCCCGCCCTGGCTCCAGGCCTGCAACGTCTGCCCCTCGGACTTCACCTTCGCGGTGGCCGACACCGAGCTGCTGACCCTCCGCACGGCGGCCGACACCTGCGCCGTCGCGATGCCGATGGCACCCTGGGGCGAGGCGGAGTCCTTCGACGCGACGCTCACCGTGGACGATGGCTTCTCGACCGCGGTCCTGGCCTTCGAGCACCCGGGCACCGGGGACCGCGGCGAGGACCCGGACGAGCTCGGCGCGCCCACCTACCGCCTGGAGCTGGCGCCCGAGCGCCTCCGCGTGCCCGCGCTGGACCTGCTCCTGCTCGACGGCTTCGACGGCTCCGTGCTGCTGCACCTGGAGCCGACGGCCGACCACGGCTTCGAGCTGAGCTTCGCCCCCGTCGACCCGGACACCGGCGAGCAGGACCCCTGCGCGCTGACCTCCACCTGGGCCGAGCCGGTCCGCCTCGACACCCGCCAGCTGGGCGCCCCCGCGAGCCCCGGCGACCGCCTGCCCCTGCCCTTCGGCGGGCCCCTGAAGGCGGGCGCGCTCCAGGCGACCATCAGCTCCACCGGCAGCGCGCTCCAGAACGCCACGCTGCTCTACGAAGTCGACATCGACGCCCTGGCCGCCGAGCACGGGATCCCCGTCGATGAACACTGCGACACGGTCGACGGCCTCGGCCTCGACCCCCTGTGCGCACCCTGCTCCAACGGCGACGGCACCTGCGTCACCGCGGTCTGGGAGTGGTCGGTCTCACCGGCCAGCAACGCTCCCTTCGTCCCCGTGGACACCCTCCCACCTGAATGCGGCGAGCCCTGAAGCCGCTGGGTCTGCAATGAGCATCACTGCCACCGCCTCGGCGACGTTCGACGCGCCTACCCTCGACCGCTTGCGGGCAGACGTGAACGAGGTTCTCGCCGCCCTGGACGCCAGCCCGGCGCCCGACGCCTGGCGGGACCGCCTGATCTCCGAGGCGTTCTTCCGGCGCGCCGACCCGGTCTACCTCCAGGGCCGCGAGCTCACCTACATCCTGGCGCAGTGGCGCGACCTGGCGTCCTGGGTGCAAGAGCGCCAGAAGGGGGAGATCCGCGTCCGGATCTTCAACCCCACCAAGGAGAGCCACGGCTACTACCTGAACCGCACCGTGCTCCAGACCTGCATGGAGGACCAGACCTTCATCTTCGACTCGCTGGTCACGCTGCTGCGCTCCGTA
>JAJDAI010000935.1 GCA_029261955.1 Deltaproteobacteria bacterium
GCGACCTCCTCGGGCTCGCCGAAGCGCTTGAGCAGCACCTCGGCCTTGATCTGGTCGCCTGCCGCCTCGCGCACGCGCTGGGACATGTCGGTGACGATGACGCCCGGCGCGACCGCGTTCACCCGGATCTTCTTGGAGGCCAGCTCGACCGCCATGGCCCGGGTCATCGCCTCGACCGCGCCCTTCGATGCGGCGTTGTTGGCGTGGCCGCGGCCCGCCTTCTTGGCCGCCACGGAGGAGAGCAGCACGATGCTGCCCCGGCGCTGCATCAACATCATCCGGCCGACCGCCTTCATGACGCGGTAGGCGCCCCCGGCGTTCGTGTCGAGCACGTCAGCCCACTGGTCCTCTTCCATCGTGAGCAGCAGGCCGTCGCGGGTGACACCGGCGGAGTTGACGAGCACGTCCAGGCGCCGGCGATCCTCGAACACAGCCGAGACAGCCACCTTCACGGACTCGGAGTCGCAGACGTCGATGGCCACGGCTGCCGCCTCTCCGCCCGCCTCTTCGATGGACGCGACCACCTCGGCGGCCCGGTCGGGGCTCGCGTGGTAGCCGACCCAGTCCTTCGCGCCCTCGGCCGCGAGGCGGCGGCAGACGGCGGCGCCGATCCCTCGGGACCCGCCGGTGACCAGGGCGACCTGCTCTTCGAAACGCTGCGTCATGCTGCTCCCTGTGTGGATGGTGCGCCCGGTTAGCACAGCCGCGCCCCCGGGGGGAACCGGCGGGCGCCCAGGAACCCTGCGCACCGCGAAGCAACCCGCAAGAACGGGCCTCCTCGCCGGATCTGAAAACCGAAGGCAGCTTCAGACTCCTCGGTTTGCCTCAACTGTCCTGGGTCCGGCCTCAGTAATTTCAAGGGCTTGAGGGTCTTCTCCACAGGTTGTGCACACTGTGGATAACTCAGGGCTGACGCGAAACCCCGGTGCGGGTGCAGACCTGAGCCCCAGCCCGCCTCGGTCCGACCTGAACGCGCGACATCAGCCTCGCTTCGTAGTAGGAACTTCTGGCATGAGACCGGCCCACCTCGGACACGTCTTGCTGCTGGTTCTGCTCGGAGCCGCCTCGCTCAGCGCGGGCTGCCGGCCCCGGGTGACCACGCCGCTCCTCAAGACCGACGCGTGCATGCAGTCCCTGGACGACGCGTTCGGCAACCAGACCACCGCGGTCATCGCCATGCGGGCGGCGGACGGCGGCAGCGTCTGGCAGCCGGAGGTGCTCGCGGCCGTGGACCGCGTCTGCCAGGCCTTCGAGGAGGAGGCCTCCGACGACTACATCGGCGTGAAGTGCCTCACCAGCGTGCCGATCATGGAGCCGGGCAAGACGATGGCGAAGGTCCGCGTCATGCGGGACGAGCTCCCCATGGACGAGGAGACGGTCCGGCGCTTCCGCGCCCAGACCCTCCAGCTCGAGTTCGCCCGCGGCGACGTGCTGGACGCCACCGGCGAGCTGTCCACCTTCATCCACCTGCCGATGGTGTCCTTCGAGGGCGTCGACGTGCGCGCCGTCTTCGAGCGCGTCGCCGGCGAGGAGGTGAGCAACCTCCAGATGGCGATCGACCGCGGCGTGCCGTCCGAGCTGTCCGCCTACAAGCGCATCGGCCGCGAGGGCCCCTCCTCGTCGATCGTCGTCGGCATGTTCGACGCCGGCGAGGACGGCGCGTTGAAGGAGCCGTCGGTGCTCCAGGCGCTCGCGCGATTCCAGGCGGCGGCGGAGAGCCTGCCCCGGGTCGCCCAGAGCTTCACGATCGTCGACGACCTGATCATGGCGCGCCGGGGCCTGCACAAGGGCAACCCGGTCGAGGGCTACATCCCGGGCCGCCGGCCCGAGGTCGCGCAGCTGCTGCTCGCGCTCAGCCTCAACCCCGCCGCAAACGCCTTCGGGCCCCGGCTGGACAGCGCGGAGCGCGTCGCCCTGGTGCGGGTCAACCTGAAGCCGGGCACGGAGCAGCAGCGGCGGCGCATGCTCGCGGCGCTGGAGCCCATGCTGCAGGGGGCTCTGCCGCCCAAGGCGAGCGCGATCCTCTGCGCCCAGTAGGGGCCCGCGAGGGAGCCGGCGCTACTCGATGGTGAAGGCGTTCGCCTGGCGCATCACCGCCTCGGTGACCAGGTCCTCCGCGGAGGTGAAGCGGTAGCGGACCAGGCCTGCGCCGGCCGACCACACCTCGTGGTGCAGGCGCGTCTGCGTCGTGGGATCCCCGAAGGCGTCGATGTTCGTCTGGGCGATCGTGCGGTCCACGATGATGTTGTCTTCCCAGGTGCCCAGGCCGGTGCCCACCGGATCCGTGCTGCGGTCGGCGTTGATCTCGTAGGTCCAGGACGTGGTCCCCGTCTCCGACTCCCACTCGAAGTCCCAGGAGTTGGACCAGTCCTCGTCCGAGCCGCCGTACTTCACGAAGAACTGGTCGAGCTGGCCCTCCTCGTTCTCCACCGCGCGGTAGGTGTAGCCGATCGGGATCGGCTCCTCGCCGGTGTTGTCCGCCTCCTGGGACATGTTGAACTCGCGGTGCGGCACCTGGATGGTGAGGTCGGGGTCGATGGGGTCCGGTTCGGGGCGCATGAGCGCGAACCAGAGGTCCCCTCGCTGCGTCTCCTCGCGCTCCGAGGCGTCGCTGATGGTCAGCGTCCACTCATCGCCGTCGGCGCCGCCCTGGATGAGGGCGTAGGTCCAGCTGTTGCCGGGCTCGAGCATGAAGTAGTCGGCCTCTTCGACCGCTTCGCAGCCCACGAGGCCCGCGAGCATGGGAATCAGCAGCAGAGCGCGCATCACCAGTCCTTCGGCTTGAAGGTGAAGGGGTACTCGACGTCGAAGGGCGACTTCGCCTTCGGAAAGCGCCAGCGCTTGAGCGAGCGGGTCATGCAGGGGGTCAGGGCCCGGCTGCGTGTCGTGTTCTTCACCACCGAAGGCCGCCGCACCACGCCGTCGGCGCCGATGGTCCAACTCAGGACCACCTTGCCGCGCAGGCTCGCGTTCTTCTTGAGCTCGCGCTCGTAGCAGGCCCGCATCTGGCCCATGTTCCGGGTGACGATCTGCTTGACCTGCCGCGCCGAGATGGTCGCGCCACCCTCGACCCCGAGGCCGGTGTCCTCGCTGCTCTTGGAGGGGGCGCGCCGGGCGGCCGCCTTCTCCTCGTCTTCCTGCTTCTTCGTGCGATCGCCGGCGGTGTGGGAGGCGATCGCGAGGTCGTCGTGCTCGTCCTCCTCGAGCGACCGGTCCTCGGTGGCCTCCCCCGGGGCGACCTCATCGAGGGGCTGGGGGGTGGCCAGCGGAGCCAGGGGCTCGCTGGGGTCGGGCTCGTCGGAGCAGCCGGCCAGGAAGGCGGCGCACATGAGCAGGCAGGCAACGGTCCGCATCGACCTCTCGCTAGGATGTCTCGAACGCCCTCGCGCCCAACATGGGGAGAGCGGCGATGGATCATCGGGCACCGGCCGCGGTGTGTAAACCCAGCGCCTCGTCGGGAGGACTCGTGATCAGTCAGGCTCGCTCCACCGCCCGCGTCGTCGTCATCGGCAACGAGATCCTCAGCGGCAAGGTGCAGGACACGAACAGCCCCTGGCTCTTCCGCCAGCTGCGGCGCCGCGGCGTGCTCTGCACGGGCCTCGTCGTGGTCTCGGACGACGTCGCGCTGATCGCCGAGGCCGTGCGTTCGGCCTCC
>JAJDAI010000936.1 GCA_029261955.1 Deltaproteobacteria bacterium
CTGGTGGCGAACATCGACGACGACAGAGACCCCTTCTTCGGAGGCCACACCAGCGACCCCCTGGGGGCGGAGTGGATCGACGCCTGGGAGGGCACGGGCACCCGGAACACCGACGAGGTGCCGACCTTCGCCAGCGGGATCTCCGTCTCCTCGAAGTACGGGTCCTACGCGGATCTCGGGGTGTACGACCTGCGGGTCCACTACCAGATCGGGGACCGGTACTTCCTCTGCGAGGACCTGAACGAATCGGCCGAGCTGGAGACCCTCCCGGAGATCTTCTCGAAGACCCCCGCCCAGGACACCTGCAGCGCCCTCTGCACGACCTGGTCGCAGGACCGCTTCAGCCAGCAGGTGCCGAACGACATCGCCGGCTTGAACTGCAGCGACGGCAACGAGCCGTGGGTCCCGGACCTCCAGGCCGAGAACGCGCGCATCGGGGCCCGCTGGAACGTCAACCAGATGGAGGGCTTCGCCGGCACCACCGGGCCGCGCAACGGTTCGCCCTACTACGAGCACACCTGGGCCAACGACCTCGAAGGCGTCGAGGCGGACAGCAACGTGCTGATCTTCGTGCGCTGAGCGGGGGGTCCCCGCGACCCCCTCTTCCCCCTTGACCCCACCCCCGCACGTCCCCATGCTCGCCCCGTGATGCGGTCCCCACCTCGGTGAGGGTTGCCACGGCTGGGCCCGATGGAGCCCCGGCAGGTCGATGACCTGAACCCCAGGGCGCGCGGGCCCCCCTTGCAGGATCCCGCGTGCGGAGCAGCGATGAGCGAACCGACGCCAGAGGTCCCTGTGGGCCACGAGGCGAGGCAGTTCCTCCAGGAGCACGGCGAGGCCATCGGCCTGTCCGCGCCCGGACGAGCTGAGCTGATCGGCGTTGCGCTCGCGCTCCAGGCGCTCTGGGAAGGCACACCACTCGACGCATCGGAAGCGCGCACGGGCACCGGCACGACCGGCCATGGACGTGTTCTCGCGCCGCTGTTGGATGACGGCCTGCCCCGCGAGCTGCTCGAGCTGCTCGCGCGGGCCTGCGGGGACGAGCAGCTGTGTCGCGACGGCATCGTCGAGTTCCTGGCCGACTGCATCGACCTGCGCTTCCCGAAGCAGCCCCTGGACTGGCACATCCAGCGCAGCTGGCTCGCGCTGATCTTCGCCGTGCAGCGCCGCTCCCAGGCCCTGCCGTCGAGTCGGGTGCCCGATCGCATGCGCAGGCTGGGCCTCGAACGCTCCATGCTGCTGCGCCTGCTGCGCGGCCTGGCGCCGGCGGACCCCGAGCAGTTCGTGCTCGCCGAGCTGGAGCTGCACTGGCGCGGCGCGGGTCGACCGGACCTGCTGCTCTACCTCGAAGCGCGGCGTGGGCTGCCCGAGGTGGGGGACTTCCTGCTCCGCCAGCGCCCGCTCGCCGGTGGCTACGACGACGCCCCCGCCCTGGAGCTGGCGACCGCAGCCCGCGCGCTCGACTGCATGCAGGAGCAGCGGCGCCGCACGGGCGATGTGCGCCTGCCGGTCTCCTCCCGGGTCCTGTCCGAGCTCGCCGAGGCGGTGCGCCGCGATCTGGCGGGGGAGGCCGCCTTCGACTTCCTCCTCGCGCTGCAGGTCCCGCTGGGCGCGGACTCGCTGCGCTTCCGGCTCGGGGGCGGACGGACGGTGGACTTCGGCTCGGTGAGCTCCCTGCTGCGCCGCGCGGTCGAGGGCACCCCGCTGGATCGCTTCGATCCGCTGCTCGCGGCCCAGCCCTCCCTGCTGCCGGCTCTCGCCCGCGTGCTGCGTGGGCCGACGGGCGAGCAGGTCGCGGGGCCGGAGCTCCTGGACCTGCTGGAGCGCTGCCCCGCCGTGCTCGACGAGCTGCTGGCGGACGCGCGCCCGCCTCGCTGGCTGCCGCCGCTGCTCGCCGGCGAGATGCGCTTCATCGGCCTGGCCGAAGGCGAGGTGCGGTCCCCGCTGGCGCGCCTGGGCGTGCTCGCGGCGGTGGGCTCGCCCGCTGTGGCGGGGCCCATGGAGGCCTCCCTCGTGCACTACCTGCGCTCGGAGCCCCGGCCCGACAAGCAGGCCATCGCGCGGCTGGTGGACGGCACGAAGGTGCTCACGCTCGACAGCATGCTGCGGCTGCTCCGCACCTGGCCGCGTCTCGGCTCCGTCCTGGCCCGCTCCCAGCGCCTCGCTTCGGCCATCCGCCTGGACCCGCGCCCGGTGCGCGCGCTGCTCGCCGGGTCGGGCAGCGTGGACGACCGCGCCGCCGTGCTCGTCTCGGTGGGCATCGCCGACCCGCACATCACCAACCGCCTGCTGCGTCGCCAGCTGCCCCTGGTCCGCTCGCTGAGCTCCGGGCTCGTCGATCCGCACCACCGCTTCTACGCCTTCGCCGCCGTGGGCACCGACGAGGCGGATGTCGAGGCGGTCTCCGCCTTCGAGGCGGTCGTCGCCAACTGGGCGGACTCGGCTCCGGCCATCGACCGGCGGCGGGTGCTCGCGCCCTTCCTGGACCACCCCTGCGTGAAGCCTCCCTTGATCGCGCGGCTGGTCGCCGGTGGCCAGATCACGGCGGAGGAGGCGCTGCGGGCCTTCGGGCACCGCGACCGGGCGCCGGCCGGCTACGGGCCCGACCCGTTCCCCTGGACCGAGCCGCCCCTGCCGCCGCCGGCGCTGACCGAGAGGCTGGTCAGCTGGCTCTGCTCGGCCCCACCGGCGCGCCTCTCGGCCCTCGGCCCCGAGCTCGACCCCATCGAGGTCCTCCGCCTGGCCCGCGTCTCCTGGCGGCGCGACCAGATCTCCCTGCCGGTGTTGCTGCACCTGGGCTGGGCGCTGGGCTTCGGCTCCCTGGACCCCGGGGTGGTCGGCGACGCGCTGGTCCGCTTCCTGGGCGGGCTGGAGCCGGCCGAGCGACGCCGCGCCACGGCCGAGCTGCTGGACCTCGTGCAGCCCGTCACCCCGCAGCCGCGCGAGGTGGCCGTGCGCGGGGCCCTGATCGACCGCCTCCCCGCGGCGGTGCAGGACCCGGCGCGCGCCTTCGCCATCGAGCTGTCCTGGGCGTCCGCCGAGCGAGCGGGGCTCGAGCGCGAGCGGCAGGCCTCGGCCCTGCTCGATGCCGTCGAACAGCGCTGGAAGGAGCGGCGACCCCGGCGCGCCGGCGACGCCCTCGCCCCCCTCTTCGAAGCCGACCGGGCCGCCGTCGCGCCCTCGGCCGCCATCGCCGTGCGGCGCTGTGTGCAGCGGGGTCTGCGGCCGCGCTGGCTGGTGCCCGCGGCCGTCGCGGGTGCCCACGCCGCGCTGCGCCTCAAGTTGCTGGCGGCGCTGACCGAGCTTCGGGTCCGTTCTGAGGTCCGCGAGGTCGCCCTGGAGGCCCTGGCCGATGGCTACCCGCACCGAGACGCCGTCGATGCGGCGCTCCAGGTGGCCGAGGTCGGGCCCGAGTACCGCGCCGCCGTGCTCGATCGCTGCGCGGACGACATCCTCCCCTCGCTGTTCCGCGACGTGCTCGGTGCGGCCATCGCGGGTGCGCCGGGCCACGGCCTCGCGCGCGACACCATCGTCGCCTTCTTGAGCGCCCACGAGAGCTCCCCGCGCGCGGTCGCCCGGGCCCTTCGCCGTGTGGCCTCGAAGCTGGACTGGGCGAACGCCGACCCCGGCTGGGCCCGCGGCCTGCTCTTCGCCCTGGGCAAGCTGCGCGAGCCCCTCGGCGGCAAGGTCCCCCGCTTGCTGGCGAAGCTGGAGCAGGAGGTCCAGGACCCCGAGCTGCTCCTCACGCTGCGCACCCAGCGCTCGCTGTTCGGGCGGGACAACCTCAACCGCGGCCGCAAGCGGCGGCCCGAGGTGCGGGTGGCCGAAGCGCGCAAGAGCCTGCTGCGAGGCCTGTCGGGCTGAGTCCGCCGGCGCCGCGAGCGCAGGCCCGCATCGCCCCACCGTCCGCGATCAGCCCGAGGGCATCCGCTACCCTCACGCCTGGAACGGGAGGCGGTTCGACCGCGGCGTGAGGAGATCGTCACTTCAGCTCGCGAGCGTGTGGTGGGGCCTGCTGGTCCTGCTCGCGCCGCTGTGCGCCTTCGGCGAGCCAGGCCTCGAGACCACGCGCTCCTCGGTCGCCCGCTACTGGACCGGGGAGGACGGCCTCGGCCAGAACTCGGTGCTCGCCATCGCGCAGTCGCCCGAGGGCTACCTCTGGCTCGGCACCGGAGCGGGCCTGCACCGCTTCGACGGCCTGGAGTTCGAGCGCTTCTCCCGCCGCACCCAGCCCCACCTGGCGGGCGAGCGCGTGGGCAATCTGTTCCTCGACCGCTCCGAGCGGCTGTGGATCGGCACGGACGAGGGGCTCGCGGTCTGGAAGGACGGCGCCTTCCTGCCTCCCGAATCCTGGTGGTCCATCGATCAGCCCGGGCGCATCACCCAGGCCCCGGACGGCGCGATCTGGGTGGCCACGCTCTACTCGGGCTTCGTCACCGACCCGCCCAACGCCCCCGGCTCGGCCGAGCTGAACGCCGTCGCCCAGCGTGTCACCAGCGTGGCCTTCCCGGGCGACGGCACCGTCATCGCGGCGACCTACCGGCAAGGGGTGTTGCGCTGGGATCCGAAGACGGGCGCGGTCGAGCAGCTCCGCGGGGTCCGCGGGGGGGACATGTTCTCGCTCCTGGCGCGCCCCGACGGCAGCGTGCTGATGGGCGGCTTCGAGGGGGTCGACCGCTGGGCCGACGGGGTCGTGAGGCCGCTGTCCCTGGGGCCGCACGACGGGCAGCCCATCGAGGTCATGGCCGAGGGCGCCGACGACTCGGTCCTGCTCGGCACGCCCACCGGGGTGGTCGTCCTGGATCGCGACCTGCGGCTCCAGGGGCGCATGGCCCTGACGTCGAAGGCCGAGGCGCGCGCCCTGCTGGTGGACCGCGGAGGCAACACCTGGGTCGGCTTCGCGGAGGCGGGGCTGGCGCGCCTCAGCCCCCGCTACGTCGAGCGCTTCGAACCCGAGGGCGGGGCGAGCGGCCTCAGCGTCGTGGCTACGGTTCGCGACGCCGACGGCGGGCTCTGGATCGCCGACCGTTGCCAGGGGGTCAGCCGCTACGAGGGCACCCGCCTGGACCAGCACGTGGGCACCGGGGTGGGGTTGACGGACGACTGCATCTGGACCGCGGCGGAGCACCCAGCCGGGGTGATGTGGCTGGGGGCCTGGAGCGGCGGCGTCACGCGCTGGGACCGTCGGTCGCGCGAGATCATCGAGGTCCTCGGCCCCGCGCAGGGCATCGGGGAGGCGGTGCTCGCGGTGCACCCCGCAGCGGACGGGCGGGTCTGGTTGGGCACCTCCGACGGGGTGTTCACCTGGCGGGATGGCGAGCTGGAGCCGGTGCCGGGCCTCGACGACGTGGGCTCGTTGCGGCACGTGCACGAAGCCGGGGACGGGGTCATCTGGCTCTCGACCATGACCGGCCTCGTGCGTTGGCAGGACGGGGTCGCGCGCAGCTTCGGGCTCGAGCAGGGCCTGCTGTCGAACCGGGTGCGGCACGTGGCGGAAGACGGGCGAGGCGGCCTGCTCGTGGCGACCTACGGAGGGGGGTTGCACCACTTCGACGGGGAGCGCGCGACCCCCCTGGACCGGAGCCGCGGTCTGTCCGATGACTTCGTGTCCCACGTCTTCAACGATCCCTACGACACCGTGTGGGTGTCGGGCAACGCCGGCCTGGCGCGCTTCAGCCGCGGCCGCCTGCACGACGTGCTCGACGGGCGGGCGGACTCGCTGGATCCGGTGGTGCTGCGCGCGACGGACGGCCTGCCCAGCTCCGAGTGCAACGGCGGCTCCCAGGCCTCGGGCTTCGTGGACGAGCGGGGGATGCTGCACGTGCCGACCATGCACGGCCTGGCGTTGGTGGACTCCGCCGCCGTGGGCGGGGAGCCGGTGCGGCCCGCGCGCCCCGTCCTGCGGGGCCTGGACAGCGGCGTGCGGCGCCGGACGCTGGACGCCCAGCCGGATCGGGTGGAGCTCGATCCCGGAGAGCGAGCCCTCGAGATCAGCTGGACGGGCTTCCACTACCGCGCTCCCGAGGGCTTGCGCTTCCGCCACCGACTCGGCGACGGACCCTGGCGCGAGGCCGGCTCCCGCCGGAGCGCGCTGTACTCGGGCCTGGCGCCCGGCGAGCACCGCTTCGCCGTGCAGGCGCGGGTCGAGGACGGCCCCTGGTCCGAGTCCGCGACCCTGCTCCTGGTGGCTCCCCGCACCTTCGCGGAGTCGCCCTGGCCCCGCCTCGCTGTCGTCGTGGCGCTGATCCTGCTGTTCCTCGGGCTCATCCGGGTGCAGAACCGCCGGACGGAGCGCATCCAGGCCCTCGTGGACCAGCGCACCGCCGAGCTCCAGGAGGCCAACGCGCGCCTCGCCGCCCTGGCCAACGAGGACTCCTTGACGGGCGTCGCGAGCCGCCGCCGCTTCGAGGACCGCCTCGACGTCGAGTGGCGCACCGCCCGCCGCAGCCGCGGCCTGCTGTCCCTGTTGATGGTGGACGTCGACCACTTCAAGTCGCTCAACGACCGCCTGGGGCACCCCATCGGCGACCGCTGCCTGGTGGAGATCGCGGATCGCTTGCGCAAGGGCACGCTGCGCGACGTCGACCTGGTCGCCCGCTACGGGGGCGAGGAGTTCAGCGTGCTCCTGCCGGGCACGTCGCTGGAGGGCGCCGAGCGCGTGGCCCGGCGGCTGCTCGAGGCCGTGAGGGCCCGACCCGTCGACCTGGGCCCGGCCGGCGAGGTGAACGTGACGGTCAGCATCGGCGTGGCCGTGGCCTCGCCCGAGGGAGAAGAGGAGGCCGCGAGCCTCGTGGAAGCGGCCGACCGCGCGCTGTACGCCGCCAAGGGCGCAGGCCGCGACCGGCTGATGCTCAGCTCCGACGAAGCCTGAGCCCACGCAGCCTCTACAATCGCCGCCCTGATGCACACCGAGCTCCCCTCCTGGCTCCGCGACCACTGGTCCGAGGTCGAACACGTTGCCGGAACGCTCGCCTACCGGCCCGACTCGACCATCGAGCGGGCGCAGACGGCGACGGCGAGCATGCCGGCCTTCGCTGGGCTCGAGCGGGCCCTGGTGCTCGGCGATGTGCTGGCCGAGGGCGGCATGGGGGTGGTGCACAACGGTCGGCAGGTGGTGCTGGACCGGGCGGTGGCGGTCAAGGCCGTCAAGGAGGCCCGCCGCGGCCCCCGCGCCACCCGCAAGCTGCTCCAGGAGGCCTGGGTCACCGGCCAGCTGGACCACCCCAACGTCGTGCCCGTGCACGACATCGCCCTGAGCGACGAGGGCGAGCCCCTCATCGTCATGAAGCGCATCGAGGGCGATCCCTGGTCGGCCCTGCTCGCCCGGCCGGAGCTGGTCCGCGAGCGCTTCGGCGCCGAGGACCTGCTGGACTGGAACCTGCGCGTCCTGCTCCAGGTCTGCAACGCCATCGCCTTCGCGCACAGCCGCGGCCTCGTGCACCTGGACCTGAAGCCGTCCAACGTGATGGTCGGGGCCTTCGGCGAGGTCTACGTCGTGGACTGGGGCCTGGCGATGTCGATCGACTCGGAGGAAGGGCGCCTGCCCTGCACCGCCGACTGCGACGAGATCATCGGCACGCCCTCGTACCTCGCGCCGGAGATGCTGGCCTCGGACGGCGCGCTGCTCACTGAGCGGACCGACGTCTACCTGCTCGGCGCCACCCTCTACGAGCTCCTGGAGCAGCGCCCGCCGCACCGGGGCGACAACGTCATCGCCATCTTCTTCCAGGCTGCGACCCGCGACCCCGAGCTGGCGGAGGACACCCCGGCCGAGCTGGCCGCGCTCGTCCGTCGAGCCATGGCTCGGGAGCCCGAGGAGCGCTTCGCATCGGTCGCGGACTTCCGTCGCGCCGTACAGGGCTTCCTGCTGCACCGCGGCTCGCTGCGCCTCTCCGACGGGGCCTCGGCCCAGCTGGAGGAGCTGCGGCGCGCGATCGATCGGGGCGAGGACGCCGCCACCGTGCACGGCCTCGGGACCGCCGCGCGCTTCGGTTTCGGCCAGGCCCTGGTGGCCTGGTCGGGCAACGTCGCCGCGCGGGCCGGGCTGCGCGAGAGCACCCAGCTCATGGCGCGGGACGCCCTGGGACGCGGGGACGTCTCGGCCGCTTCGGGGCTCGCCGCGGAGCTGGACCCGGCCGATCCCGAGCTGCTGGAGGACATCGCCGAGGCCCGTCGGCAGCTGGAGGCCGAAGCCCAGCGGGTGCAGCGCCTGGAGCGACTCGACGCGGACATGGACCTGCGTACGGGGCAACGAACACGGGTCTTCATCACGGGGATCTTCGGCCTGCTGTGGACGCTGGGGCCGCTGCCCGCGGCGATCCTGGGGCCCGAGGTGATGCCCATGAGCTGGGAGCGGCTCTTCACCACCAACGGGGTCTTCCTGCTCCTGGTCATCGGCCTGACGACCTGGGCCCGCGAGTCCATGACCAAGACGCTGATCAACCGACGCGCGGCGGGCAGCTTCCTCGTGCTGCTGCTCTGCCAGCCGCTGGTCATGCTGGCGGCCATGAAGTCGGGCGTGGACCCCGACTCGGTGGTGTCGATCCTGCTCGGCTACTGGACCGCCATCGCCGCCATGTTCGCCTTGACCATCGAGCCCCGTTGCTGGCCCATGGCCCTGCTCTACGTGCCCTGCACGCTGATGGCGATCTTCGTGCCACGGGCGGGCTGGTGGATGGTCTCGCTCGCCAACACGGGCTTCCTCGTCAACGTGCTGGTCGTCTGGGCGCCGGACCGCCTTCGCGGCCACCCGGCCATGGATCCGCGCGACGGGGATTGATGGCCCCCGGCGGGGGTGTTATCGCTGCGCGCTCCTTTGCAGAGGACCTCATGCCCGAGCCCACCGAGTCCCTCGATTTCATCCGCAGCAAGGTCAAGGCCGATCTGGAAGCGGGCGCCTACCCCGGTGTCGTCACGCGCTTCCCGCCCGAGCCCAACGGCTACCTGCACGTCGGCCACGCCAAGGCGATCTGCGCGGACTTCGGCATCGCCGCGGACTACGGCGGCCGCTGCAACCTGCGCTTCGACGACACGAACCCGGCCACCGAAGAGCGTGAGTTCGTCGAGTCCATCCAGGCGGACATCCGCTGGCTCGGCTTCGAGTGGGGCGGCGAGCCGCTGCACGCGAGCGAGTACTTCAAGCAGATCTACGACTACGCCGAGGCCCTGATCAGCAAGGGGCTCGCCTACGTTGACTCGTCCACCGAGGACGAGGTCCGGGAGCTGCGCGGCACCGTCACCGAGCCCGGCCGTCGGTCGAGCTACGCCGAGCGCACGGTGGAGGAGAACCTGGCTCTCTTCCGCCGCATGGCCGCGGGCGAGTTCGCCGAGGGCGAGCACGTGCTGCGCGCCCGCATCGACATGGCCAACGCCAACATGAAGATGCGCGACCCGCTCATCTACCGGATCAAGCACGCGAAGCACCACCACACCGGCGACGACTGGCACGTCTACCCGCTCTACGACTTCGCGCACTGCCTGAGCGACTACATCGAGGGCGTGACGCACAGCATGTGCACGCTCGAGTTCGACGTGAACCGGGCCATCTACGACTGGTTCCTGGAGCAGCTGACGGAGGGCCCCCGGCCCCACCAGTACGAGTTCGCGCGCCTGGAGCTCACCTACATCATCACCAGCAAGCGGCGGCTGAAGGCCCTGGTGGACGAGGGGCGCGTGTCCGGTTGGGACGACCCCCGGATGCCGACGCTGGCCGGCATGCGGCGGCTCGGCTACCCGCCCGAGGCCATCCGCGCGCTCATGGCGCGGGTCGGCATCAGCAAGTCCAACTCCCTGGTGGAGTACGGCTGGCTCGAGGACGCGGTGCGCGAGCAGCTCAACACCACGGCGCCCCGCGCGCTGGCGGTGCTGCGCCCGCTGAAGCTCGTCATCACCAACTGGGAAGGCGGCGACACCACGGTGGACGTGCCGACCTGGCCGCAGCACGCGGACCGGGACGAGTGCCGCGCGGTGCCTTTCGGCCGCGAGCTCTGGATCGATCAGGAGGACTTCGAGGAGGTCCCGCCCCTGGGCTGGAAGCGCCTGGCGCCCGGCCGCGAGGTGCGGCTTCGCAGCGCGTTCCTGGTGACCTGCGACAGCGTGATCATGAAGGACGGCGAGGTCGTGGAGGTGCGCTGCACGGCCGATCTGGACAGCCGCGGCGGGCGCGCGCCGGACGGCCGCAAGGTCCGCGGCACCATCCACTGGGTCCCCGTGAACGGCGCGGTGGACGCCGAGGTCCGGCTCTACGACCGCCTCTTCGCGGACGAGGTGCCCGGTGAGGGCAAGGAGAGCGTCTTCGACTCCCTGAACCCGAAGTCCCTGGAGGTCCTGACGGCCAAGGTGGAGCCGACCCTGGCCACGGCGGCGGGCGGGGAGCGCTTCCAGTTCGAGCGGCTGGGCTACTTCACCGTGGACTCGTCGGACCCCTTCGTCTTCAACCGGACCGTCACGCTGCGTGACTCCTGGGCGAAGGCGAAGCCGACGGCCCGCAAGGCGAGGGGCGTGCAGGGGCCGACGGTGAGCAGGGCGCCGCTGCCGGCGGCCGCGCAGGGCCTCGTCAACCGACACGGCATCGCGGACGACCACGCGCGGGTGCTGACCGGCGACAAGCCCTACCTCGACCTCTTCCTGGGCGCCGTGGAGGCTGGCGGCGCGGCGCGGACCCTGGCGCGGCTGATCGTCGACGAGCTCCGCAAGGCCGGCGAGGGTGTCGTGGCGGTGGATGCGCTGGTGGCGCTCGGGGAGCGGCTCGACTCGGCGAGCATCCCGGGCACGGCGGCGCGGCCGGTCCTGGTGGAGCTGCTGGCTTCGGGGGACGGGGTGGACACCATCGTGGCTCGCCTGGGGCTGGAAGCCGCGGACAGCTCGGCCCTCGAGGCCGCGGTGGACGCCGTGATCGAGGCGAACCCCGACGAGGTCGCTCGCTTCCGCGGCGGCGAGAAGCGGCTCACGGGCTTCTTCATCGGCCAGGTGATGCGCGCGATGGGCGGCAAGGCGGACGGCAAGGCGGTCCAGGCGGTCTTGAGGGCGAAGCTGGGGTAGGGCGATGGCGAACACGATCGGGCGGAACGCGCCCTGCCCCTGCGGCAGCGGACGCAAGTACAAGCAGTGCTGCGCGAAACGGGAGCAGACGGCGCGGGCGGAGGACTCGGTCCTGCAGCGCAGGCGCGACGCCTCCCTGGACCTGGAGCGCCGAACCGTCGATCTCATCTTCCAGTGGCTGGCCCGCAGCGGCGTCGATCCGATGGAGGGCTGCCCCATCGAGGCCGAGGAGGAGGATGTCTTCATCCTGGCCGCGCCCTTCATGGCCTACGATTTCGGGGACGGCCGACGCTCGTGGCTCGGCGAGTTCCTGGACGAGTGCGGCTCGTCGCTGACCTCCGCCGAGCGCCGCTGGCTGCACGCGCAGGGCCGCGTGGTGGTGGGGCTCTGGGAGGTCCTGGAGCTCCAGCCGGGGCGCTCCATGCGGGTTCGGGATCGCTTCACCGGGGAAGAACGGGTGGTCTTCGAGCGCAGCGCATCGCGCATGCTCACGCCGCACGCCCACCTCGTGGGGCGGGTGGTGGATTGGGAGCATGAGGCCCTGTTCTGCGGCACCTGGCCGCGGGCCTTCTCCCCGCGGGAGGCGGACCAGCTCCACGACATCACCCGCCAGAACCTGGCCCGCATGCTGCGCTACCCGAAGAAGCGGACGCTGCGACCCGACGAGATGCGGGATCCGCGGGCCGCGTCGCTCCTGCTGCAGCTTGCGGAGCAGGCGAGCGAGGCCTTCGACTCCGCGCCGCCGCCCACGCTGCAGAACACCGACGGCGAGCCCTTCGTGCTCTGCCGGGATCGCTTCGGCTTCGAGTCTCTCCACCGCGAGACCCTGTTGGCCGGCCTCGTGGGGATGGACGGCGCCGAACGCGAGTCCGAGTCCGGCGAGCTGCCAGCGCGCTTCGCCCTGACCCGGCCCGGCAACGCTCAGCACAAGGACTGGGACAACACCGTGATCGCCGGGGTCGAGCTGCATCGGGCCAGGCTGGACGTCTCCACGAACTCGGTCGAACGGGCGGACAGCCTGCGCCGCCGCCTGGAGGCCCAGTTCCCCCAGCTGCGCTTCGCGGGCCGCAGCGAGGAGGTCCCCGAGCCCGGCGACATGCCCGGCGGGCCCCGTCTGGGCGAGGTCCCCGGTGAAGCCGAGCAGCAAGCCATGCGTCAGGTCCTGGAGGGGCACCTGCGGGCCTGGCCGGACGAGCCGCTGCCTGCCCTGGGGGGCCAGTCCGCGCGCCAGGCCGTGAAGACCGCGTCGGGGCGCGAGAAGGTCGAGCGCCTGCTGCGCGACATGGCCTTCAACGAGCAGAGGATGCCGGAGTGGCAGCGCATGGGCGTCGATCGGCTTCGCGTCGCGCTGGGGCTTTGAGCGCTCCGCGGGGGCGCTACACTCCGCGCCATGCACCCCCTCGAGACCGTCCTGGCCGAAGCCGGCCACCTCCTGCTCATCGGCGACTCCAGCAAGGATCGCTTTCCCGGGTACTCCTTCAACGCCTACACGGTGCTGGGGCGGCCCTTCTCCTGCCTGGATCTCGGGGGCCTCACCGAGTCCCGCGGGCCCACCTCCGGTGCCCGGGTCTACACGGCGGTCGATGAGCTGCCCGAGGGGATCGGCAACCTGGCCATCATCTGGGTGACGGCCAGCCGCTGCGTCGACGCGGTCGAGCTCGCGCACGCGGCCGGCTGCACGAAGGTCTGGTTCAGCTTCAAGACCGCGACCGCGGACGCCATCGCGAAGGCGGGCGAGCTGGGCCTGGAGGTCGTCGAGATCGGGCGCTGCCCCGTCTACTACGCCCACCCGAAGAACGCGGCCTGCCGAGCTCATGCGCTGATCACGAAGGTCACGGGCGCCTACGGCAAGCCGCCGCAGACCGTCCTGGAGGCGCCGCGCCGCGAGCTCTACTGAGCCCATGCGCGTCCTCCTCTTCGTGCTGCTGGTCGGCTGCGTGCCCGTGGATTCCTCGGATCCGCCGCCCGACGAGCCGGTCTCGCTGATCCCGGAGTACGTGCCCACCGACATCACCTTCTTCGCCATGGGGGACTGCCAGTACGGGGGCGGCGCGGACGACAAGAACACCTTTCACGTCACCGCGCTCAACGCCTTCCCCGGCACGCCCTGGCGCGAGGGCACGCCCTTTGCCGGGGAGCCCGTCGCGGAGCCCTTGGGCCTGATGCTGGCCGGCGACCTCACCCAGAACGGGCAGGACGGCCGCATCACGCCCCTGGACAGCGACGAGATCGGCCGCTTCGAGGCGGACTACGGCCTGACCGGGAACGAGACCGCGCTCGCCTGGCCCATGTACGAGGGCTACGGCAACCACGACTTCGACTCCGACGAGCCCGGCGACTGGTCGCCCTTCGAGTGGCGCTCGCACTACGACGACGACCCGACCCCGGCCGCCGACCTCGTCAGCGAGCGGAACCCGGGCCGCGTCGGCCTGCTGAACAGCGCCCCGGGCACCGACGGCCACTACAGCTGGGACTGGGGCTGGGTCCACTTCGTCCAGCTGAACCTCTTTCCCGGTGACGAGCCGAGCGACGCCGAGCCCAACTCCCTCGCCCGCGACCCGCGCGGCGCCCTGGAGTTCCTGGTCGAGGACCTGGCGGCCTACGTCGGCGACTCGGGCCGGCCCGTCGTGCTGATGAGCCACTACGGCTTCGACCAGTTCAGCCAGGAGCCCCGCTGGTGGAAAGACGACCAGCGCGACCGCTTCTTCGACGCCATCGACGGCGTCAACGTCATCGCCTACCTGCACGGCCACGCCCACGCGACCTGGATCTACGAGCACGAGGGCCTGTCGGTCTACAACGTCGGCTCGCCCTACTACGAGGCCTACAACGCCGACGACCGCGGGCACTTCAGCGTCTTCCGGATCACGGACGACACCTTCGTCGCGAGCGACGTGCGCTGGAGCCCGGAGGAGGAGGGGCAGGACCCCGAGTTCACCGGCTGGCTGGACGTGCGGGAACTCTGAGCGGCCTTGATCAGGCCCGGAAGATGAGCCGATCGTTGCCGGTCGTGCACTCCAGGTGCACCTCGGCGCCCGCCCCGGCCGGAGCCTCCTGCGCCGCGATCCAGATCTGGGTGAGGTCGTCGCTCACCCGCGGCAGCGCCTGCATCGAGTTCCGCGTGCGCTGGGCGTCGAAGAAGGCGAAGGGCTCGTCCAGGAAGAGGAACTGGGTGTCGTGCACCGCGTTGCGCACGAGCGCCTCCGACAGCGCCAGCCGCGTCGCCAGGGCGATCTGCCGCTGCGTGCCGCCCGAGATCTCCTCGAAGGACACGAAGTCCTGCTTCTCGCTGCTGAACACGCGGACCTTGAGCTCGTCGTCGATGCGCAGGTACTGGTAGCGGCCCTCGGTCAGCGAGGGCAGCACGCGGGCCATGCCCTGGCGCACGCTGCGGTTGAAGTCGAAGGTCATCTGCTTCGCCGCGCCGGCGATGAGCTCGATGGCCAGCTCGGAGGTGGCCATGCGGTCGCGGGTGGTGACCTTGCTGGTCTCCAGGCGCGCGCGCAGCTCCCGCAGCGTGTGGATGTGCTCGAGGGTCTCGATGTCCGTCTTGATGCGCTCGGTCAGCGCGGCCGCGGCGGTCCGCACGCCTTCGAGCTCCTTGCCCAGGCCTTCGCCCAACCGCGCCGTCGCGGCGGGGTCCACCAGCTTGCCGCCGGCCCCCTGCTTGAAGGCCTGCACGGCCTGCGCGATGGCGGGTGTGTTCACCTTCGAGAGCTGGGCGACCGCGCCTGCGAGCGCCAGCCCCTCGAAGCCGGTGAGCGACTCGAGCTCCTCGGTGGCGGCCTCGCGGCGCAGCCCGATGTCGTCCTCTTCGGCCCGCAGCGCGGCGAGGGCCCGGCCGGCGCCTCGCGCCCGCGCGCCGAAGATCACGGAGCCGATGAGCAGCGCCCCAGCGACGCCCCAAAAGGCGAAGTTCGCGCCCTGCGGCAGGCCCTGGATGGGCAGGAAGCCGAGCACCGCCAGCACCGCCGCGCCGACGGCCAGGAAGCTGCCCACCTTCACCGCGCCGTCGCGGGTCTTGCGTCCCGAAGCCAGCTCGTCCTGCAGGTCGTCCTCTTCGGCGGCGAAGGTGCGTCCCGGGCCCGTGTAGCCGTCGATGCCCAGCTTCACGCCGAGCTCGCCGCGCCGCGGGATGACCGCGTTCTTCAGGCTGCGGAAGTCCTCGAGGCCCTCCTGGATCCGCTCCAGGGCGCGGCTCAGGCGATCCGTGCCCACCGGCAGGTCGCTGTAGCCCAGGAAGGACGCCGACTCCTCGAGGGAGTCCAGGCCCACCTCGGCGCGCTCGGCGGCGTGGGCCCAACGAAGCAGGGCGGCGCCGCCGCAGGCGGACACCAGCTCCTGGATGGCCTCCTCCAGGCGCGGGGTGCGGTCGGCCAGCTGGCGCTGCGTGTCCCGCAGCTGCTCGACGCGCTGCTCGGCCTCCTCCACCAGCTCCGAGGGCGAGCTGCCCGGGCGGGGCGGGAGCAGGTCGTCGCGCTGGAACTCGGCGAGCTGGCCGTCGGTCTCGGCGATCTCGCCCCGCAGCTCCGCCAGGCGCTCCTGGCCCGTGAAGATGCGCTTGCGCAGGTCCTCGGCGATCTGCTCCAGGCGCAGCACGCCGGCCATGGCCTTGAGGGTGTCGCTGCGCGGGTGCGGCGGCGCGATCTCGCGGCGGGCCAGGTAGAAGGATTCGACGTACTCGGGGAAGTTGAAGCCGAGGGCCTCGACCACCGCCTTCGTCACGGCGTCCCAGCCGCGGGTCTCGTGGCCCGACTCGATGTCGATCAGGCTGGATGCCCGCAGGCCGTCCCGGTCCAGGCGCCGCTCCACCTTCAGGCGGCGGTCGTCGCGGGTCGTGAACTCGATCTCCACCGAGCCGACCATCGCGTCCCAGCGCACGGCCTTCTCGATGGCGTCGGCCGTCAGCGCGAAGGTCCGGCCGAACAGCGCGAGGCAGAGCGTCTCCCCGACGGAGGACTTGCCGGACTCGTTCGGGCCGGTCACGAGGATCAGGCCGCGCTCGGGCAGGTCCTGCAAGTCCAGCCGGCGGTACTTGAGGATGTCCCGTGCGTCGAGCTTGTGAACGATCACGCCTGGGTCTCCCCGGCCGGGCCCGCGAGGCGATCCAGCACCATCTGCACCGCGTCCACGTAGCGCTGCTCGTCGACGTCGTCGCCACGGCCCTCGCGCCTCTTCAGCTCCTCACGGGAGAAGTCGAGGAAGTCGCGGGCGGTTCCGCGGACGGAATCGGGGAGCGTTGGCAGCTTCGGGGACTCGGACATGGACGGCTCCTGCGCGCGTCGGGAGCGCGAATACTGCGCTCTCGGGCGGTGGCTGACAAG
>JAJDAI010000937.1 GCA_029261955.1 Deltaproteobacteria bacterium
GCACCAGCGCCTGCGCGAGGGGGAGCTGGCCGAGCGGCAGGTCGAAGAGGATCGATCCCCCGCTGCCGCCCTCGATGCCCGCGCCCAGGGACTCGAGCGTCGCGCGGTTGTCCGCGGTGTTGGGCGCGCGACCGAGCGCCCACGGCTCGGCCGCGGCGAGGCTGGGGATCAGCAGCAGGAGGCTGAGCAGGCGCACGGGGGGAGAATCAATCCTGCGCGGGGGCTTCGCCAGGGGTTTCCTCCGCGGGCGGGGCCTCAGCAGGCAGGTCGGGGATGGCGATGGCCGTCAGCTGCGGGGCCAGCACGTCCCGCAGGGCCTCGAAGGCCGGGCGCTCGGCCTTGCTGATGGGCTCCGTGCGCGGGAA
Organism: Deltaproteobacteria bacterium; assembly: GCA_029261955.1. GTDB lineage: Bacteria > Myxococcota_A > UBA796 > UBA9615 > UBA9615 > CALCXL01. Next base: position 366 of record JAJDAI010000937.1, read on the forward strand.
CTTCTGGGCGCGGAAGTTGGTGTAGGCGCCGTTCACGTAGAACTCGAAGTGCAGGTGCGGACCCGTCGCGAGGCCCGTGCTGCCGACGTAGCCGACCAGCTGGCCCTGGTCCACGACCTGCCCCCTGCGCACCGCGATGCGGCTGAGGTGGCTGTAGGAGCTGCCGTACTTGCCGCTGTGCTTCAGGCGCACGTGCTTGCCGTAGCCGCCCTTCGTGCCCGAGATGGTGACCGTGCCGCGGCCGATGGCCCGCACCGGCGTGCCCTTGCCGGCGGCGTAGTCGATGCCGTTGTGGGCGCGCCACTTCTTGAGCACGGGGTGGTAGCGACGCTTCGTGAAGCCCGAGCTGATCCGGCTGAACTTGAGCGGGGATTGGAGGAACATCTTCTTGCTGCTCAGGCCCTCGGCGTTGAAGAAGCCGACCTTCTCGTCGGCGCCCTCGTAGCGAAAGCCGACGAAGGGCGTGCCCGAGGAGACGAACTCCGCGGCGAGGATGCGGCCGTAGCGCAGGTGCTCCTTCGTCTCGCTGTCCTGCACGTCTTCGATGAGCAGGCGGAAGGCGTCGCCGGTGCGGATCTGGGTGTTGAAGTCGATCTCCCACTCGAAGATCGACGCCAGGCCCACGATGTTGTCCGCGGTCATGCCGATGCGCTCGCAGGCGCCCCAGAGCGACGACGTCACCCGCCCGGCCAGGGGCACGACGACCAGGGTCGTGTCGCGAGCCTGCTCGACTGCGAGCCAGCCGCTCTCTTCGCGGCTGATCACCAGCTGGCGCTCGCCGAAGCGGTCCAGGGGGTAGACGAGGCCCACGAAGGCCCCCGAGCTGCGGTCGCTGCGCATGGTCAGCGACTCGCCCGCGCGGATCTTCGCGAGGTCGTGGATTTCGGTGGCCGAGTTCACCAGCGCGAGGGCGTCGGCGTAGTCCAGGCCCTGGTCTTGGAGGATCTTCGTGATCACCTGGCCCGACTTCACCTCGACCTCGGATGTGGTCCAGGGCGGCGGGGGCGGGGTGGGCTCCGGAGTGGGCTCCGGGACGGGCGTCGCGGTGGGCGCTGCCTCCTCGGGGGCGTCGGAGCCGCAGGCCGGGAGCAGCGCCAGCACCAGTGAGAGCATCAGCGTTCGCAACAGCAGCATCCGGGTTCCGAGTCCGCGGCTGACCCTGCTCCGTCGGGGGTGTGACGGGGAGGGGGCGCCAGCCATTCAGCCAGGGGGCGTGTCTACGTCGATTCGGAGGCGATGTCGAGAATGCCCCGACTCAGTTCGCCTGGGCGGTCCGGGGGATCACGTCGTCCTGGCCGAGCGTCAGGTCCTGCCGTGTGTCGAAGTCCGTGATCTTGATGCCGACGTCGAACATCGACTCGTAGAAGAAGTTCATCACCTGCGCGCGGCGCTTGCGCTCAGCGAGGTCGTTGGCGCCGTCCTTGATCCACCAACCCAGGGCGTCGCCCTCGTTCATCTCGATGCCCCAGTAGGCCCGCGCCCGCCAGATGGGCGTGTTCTTCTGGACGATGAGCAGCGAGCTCGTCGGCGCTTCGGTGAAGAGGTGGTGGTGGTTGATGAGGAACTGGACCGTCTCGGCGAACTCCTTCCGCGTCTCCGCGGGGTGGCCGATGATCAGGTTGCTGAAGAAGCGCATGCCCGTCTCGTGCATGTCCGTCAGCAGGCGCGAGACCTCGTCGTCGTCATACTTCTTGCCCATGGCGGCGAGGACCTTCGGGCTGAAGGACTCGAAGCCGAAGCCGAGGAACTCGCAGCCCGCGGCGCGCATCTTCTCCAGCAGGCTGCGCTTGAGCGTGCGCGAGACGATCGCGTTGCCGCCCCAGGTCACGCCGAGGGGCCGCTCGATGAGCAGGTCGCAGAGGCGACCCAGCTGCTTCGCCGATCCGTTGATGAGCAGATCGTTGAAGTGGTAGCTGGTCAGCCCGTGCCGCTCGACGTTCTGCTTCATCTCCGCGTAGATGTCGTCGGCGTCGCGGTAGCGGAAGTTCTGCCAGATCTCGGCCTGGAGGCAGAAGTCGCACTTGCGCACGCAGCCCCGCGCCATGAGCGTCGAGATGCAGCGGCTGGGCTCGTAGGGCGGCGCCGTCTGCGCGGTGTAGTAGTCCAGCGGCAGGTCTTCGAAGTCCGGCCAGGCCAGGTCGTCGACCTTCGGCAGGGGAGGGCGCAGCCCGGTGTCCTCGACCCCGCCCTCGCCGTGGGGCAGCAGCAGCCCGCGCACGTCGCTGAAGTCCGTCCGCCCGGCGGCCACGCGCTCGATGATGTCGAGCAGCGGACCCTCGCCCTCGCCGTGCACGACGAGGTCGATGGCGCCGGACCAGGCCAGGTTGTATCCGTAGAAGCCGGGGTCTGCGACCTGCCCGCCGACGACGACCATCACGCCGGGGGCGCGCGCCTTGAGGGCCCGCGCGAGGTGCTTCGTCGCCTCGATGGAGTAGGCGGAGATGCCGACGATCTGCGGGTCGAAGGCCAGGATGCGGTCGAGGTAGGTACCCAGGGTCGGGCCCGTGATCTTGGGCTCGATCTCGTCGCGGTAGGAGGCCTCGTCCTGCCACTTGTGCAGGTGCGTGCGGTCCCAGTACTCCTTGAGGCTCACCGGCGCGTGGTGGAACAGCTCGATGTTCCAGTCCAGCTGCAGCACGTCGTGCCCGTGGCGCTTGAGCCAGCCGGCCAGGTAGGCGGTGGTCAACGGCGGCGTCTTCATGGCCCAGATGGGCGTCGCAACCAGGGCTACCCGCATGGCGGGGAGGATAGCACCGGGATTCCGGGGTCGCCGATGGCCTACATCGCGGCGGATCGCAGGGCCAGCAACGGCTCCTCGTGCCCGAGCACCGCGCCCTCGGTGATGACGACCTGGACCACGTCGTCGCGGCTGGGCAGCTCGAACATCAGCGGCAGCAGGACCCGCTCCACCTGGCTGCGCAGGCCCCGTGCGCCGGTGCCCTGCTCCAGGGCGGCGCGCGCGATGCAGGTCAGGGCGTCATCGGTGAAGCGCAGATCGACCCCGTCCAGGGCGAAGAGCCGGCGGAACTGGCGGACGATCGCCCCCCGAGGTCGCACGAGGATCTCGGTGAGGGCCTCTTCGTCCAGCGGGTCGAGGTGCGCGATGCAGGGCAGGCGCCCCAGCAGCTCCGGGATGAGGCCGAAGGTGTGGAAGTCCTCCGCGCCGACCTCGGCCGGCCCGCTCGCCCGCGTCGCACCGAAGCCCACGCCGCTGCGGCCCGCGCGCCGGCCAGCCACCTCGTCCAGCCCCGAGAAGGCACCGGCGAGGATGAAGAGGATGTTGCTGGTGTCGATCCAGACCCGCCCCGAGGTCGGCCGCCGTGCCCGCATCCGGGTCCCCTCCAGCAGCCGGAGCAGCGCCTGCTGCACGCCCTCGCCGCTGATGTCGCGGCCCACCGAGCCCGCCGCGCGGCTCGCGAGCTTGTCCGCCTCGTCCAGGAAGATGATGCCGCCCTCGCAGGCGTCCACATCCCCCTGCGCTGCGGCCAGCAGCCCTTCGATGAGCACGTCGGCGTCCTCGCCCACGTAGCCCGCCTGGGTGAGCGCGGTGGCGTCGGCCATGTGCAGGGGCAGGTCCACGAGCTTCGCGAGGTGCTGGACGAGGTGCGTCTTGCCCGAGCCCGTGGGGCCGACGAGCAGGACGTTGGACTTGCCCAGCTCCAGCGGCGGGCCGGGTGGGGCGGCGCGGCGCCCGATGCGCTTGAGGTGGTTGTGCACGGCGACGCAGAGCTGGCGCTTCGCGCGCTCCTGGCCGACCACGTGGCGGTCCAGGGCCTGCTTCAGGGCTCGCGGGGTGCCGGGCTGGGCGGGCGCCGCGCCCACGAGGTCGTGGGCGACGTCCAGGCAGTCGCGGCAGATGAACCGGGCCCCGTCGGGGCTCGCCATCGGGCCCGCGGTGCCGTCGCAGAAGGCGCATCGGCGGGACGGAACTCGGTTCGCTCGGGTCATCGGACCTCCAGGCGCAGGGGTGCCTCCCACCCTGTGCTGCTTTGGTCCCTGTACGAACGCTAGGGGCGATTTCGGGCTGCGACCAGTGCCTCCAGCGACCCGGGCGGGTCCCGCCGCTTGTGTTCAGCGCCCCCGAAAGCGACCATGCGGCGTGTCTCGCCCACCGGACTACTACGCGATCCTGGGTGTCGCCCGAAACGCCGACGACCGCGATGTCAAGCGCGCGTGGCGCAGCGCGGCGCGCAACCTGCATCCCGATCTGCCGGCGAACAAGGGCAACGCACACGCCCTGCGTCGCTTCCAGCTGGTCAAGGAGGCCTACGACGTCCTCAGCGATGAGGAGCGCCGCAAGGACTACGACGCCGGGCGGACGCCCTACATGCGCGTCACCGCGGGGTGGACCGACGGCGATCCCGGCCCCTCGCAGCGCAGCTCGGAGTCGGCGGACGACATCGAGCTCCAGACGGACGCGGGGGAGGGCGTCGCCGACATCTTCGCGTCCCTCTTCAGCGGCGGCGCGGCGTCGAATCAGGCGCCAAAGACCGACTCGCTCTGGGATCCCGAGCGCCTGAACCGGGACGGGCACGCCACCCGCGGCGCCGACAGCCCCGAGCGCTCCTCGGCCAACGGCTGGCGCCCACAAGACGATCCGCGCGCCGCCGCGCAGGGCCCCGGGCCGGCCGCCGACTCCTCCGGGGGCGGAGGCTGGCGCCCCGAGTACGACCCGAACAACGCTGATCGGAAGCGGCGCTGGGGCTTCGATCCCGAGGACCTCGCCGAGGCCGCCCTCAAGGGCGACATGGCCGAGGCGGACGGGATGTTCGGCGGCGGGCCCGACCTCGGGGACGAGCGCGACCCCTGGCAGCAGCCCGGCGAGAGGCGAAACACCCCCCGGAGCGAAGCGTCGACCCGCGGGGAGGAGCTGTCGATCAGCGTGCAGGTGCCCTTCCGCACCGCCGCGCTCGGCGGGCCGCACCGAACCACCTACCGGGTGCCCGACGCCGCTGGAAACTGGTCCGTCGAGGAGCTGGTCCTCGCCCTGCCCGCCGGCTTCGACGACGGCGGCGAGCTGCGGATCGCCGCGCGCGGCAACCTCTCGGCCAACGGCGGCCCGCGGGGCGACCTGCTGGTCTCCGTCTTCGTGGAAGACGACCCCATCTTCAGCCGCCGAGGTGCCGACGTGCTCGTCGACCTGCCCCTCAGCCCCTGGGAGGCGGCGGCCGGGACCCAGCTTCAGGTCCCCACGCTCCAGGGCAGCAACCGCGTGCGGGTGCCGCCCGGCGTCAAGTCGGGTCAGAAGCTCCGGCTGCGCGGCCTCGGGCTCATCGGCGCCGACGGTCGCCGGGGCAGCCAGGAGCTGGTCATCCAGATCCAGCTGCCGCCCGGGCTGTCCGCCGAAGGGCTCGAGCTGCTCAAGCGCCTGGACGTGATCTCTGCCTGGTCGCCGCGCGCCACCTGGGCCCGCGAGTCCGACGAGGGCTGATCA
>JAJDAI010000938.1 GCA_029261955.1 Deltaproteobacteria bacterium
TCCCCCTCGGGCAGCTTGTCCGTGTCGGAGACCAGGGTGACGCGGTCCAGGAAGTCGGCGAGGCCGGCGCCGGGCGAGCGGGTCGTGTGATCGACGGTGCTGTTCAGGAACTCCTCGAGGTTCGACAGCCGCCCCTCCGCCTCGAAGGTGCCCTCCTGCTGAAGCCGCTCCACCATGCCCGTTCGCTGGTAGATGGCCTCGACCAGCTCGGGCAGGGTCTGCTGGCGGAGGATGACCTGAAGCTCATCCACCAGCTCGCGGAAGGCCCGGAGCGGCTTGCGCTGGCGGGTCGGCGTGCGGTCGTTGTCCGCGACGGCGCAGAGGCCGTCCCAGAGCGGCCTGCTCGAGGACGCGGAGGCCTCCGAGACCGCCTCGATGGCCTTCGCGCCGATGCCGCGCGGGGGCGTGTTGACGACACGCAGCAGGGCCACGTCGTCCCGCGGGTTCGTCAGGAACTTGAGGTAGGCCAGGACGTCCTTGACCTCCTTGCGCTCGTAGAAGCGCTGTCCGCCGATGAGCACGAAGGGCAGGCGGGAGCTCAGGAACTCCTCTTCGATGAGCCGGCTCTGGCCGTTGGTCCGGTAGAAGACCGCCATGTCCTTCGGGCGGTGTCCGCGGGACATCTCGCGGCGCACGATCTGCACCGCCGTGCGGGCCTCCTCGCGGTCGTCGAAGGCCAGGTGCATGGAGATGGGCTCGCCGCCGGGCTTGTCCGTCCAGAGGGTCTTGCCCTTGCGCTCCTCGTTCCGCTCCACGACCGCGGTCGCCGCGCTGAGGATCGTCTGGGTCGAGCGGTAGTTGCGCTCCAGGCGGACGACCGTCGCGCCGGGGAAGTCGCGCTCGAAGTCGAGGATGTTGCGGATGTCCGCGCCGCGGAACGAGTAGATGCTCTGGTCCTCGTCACCGACCACGCAGAGGTTCTCGTCGCCGCCCTTCGCGAGCAGCGAGAGCAGGTCGTACTGGGAGCGGTTGGTGTCCTGGTATTCGTCCACCAGCACGTGCCGAAAGCGCCGTCGGTAGCGCTCGAGCACGGCGGGGTGCTGCTCGAAGAGCCGCGTGGTCTCGACGATGAGGTCGCCGAAGTCCACCGCGTTCGCCGAGCGCAGGCGGTCCTGGTACTTGCGGTAGATCTCGGGCACCCGCGGGTCCAGGTCCGGGCGGCGCTGCGCGTCCAGGGCCTCCGGGCTCAGGCCGTCGTTCTTCGCGCGGTCGATGGCGGCGCGGATCGCGTTCGGGTTGACCGTCGTGGGGACCCGCGACTCCTTGAGGATGCGCTTGACCAGCTCGCGGCTGTCGCGGTCGTCGTAGATGACGAAGTCGCCGCTGCGCTCGCCGAGCAGGTCGATGTCGCGGCGCAGGATCCGCAGGCAGGACGAGTGGAAGGTGCTGACCCAGCAGTCCCGCCCCTCGGAGCCGAGGAAGCTGGTGACACGCTCCTTCATCTCCTTCGCGGCCTTGTTGGTGAAGGTCAGGGCGAGGACCTCCCAGGGGGACAGGCCCGCCTCCCGGATCAACCAGGCGATGCGCAGCGTGAGCACGCGCGTCTTGCCGGAGCCGGCGCCCGCCAGAACCAGCAAGGGCCCACCGGGGTGCGTGACCGCGGCCCGTTGCTGCTCGTTCAACCCATCCGCGAGCGAACTCAAGGCTTCAGCTCCCTGCCTCGTCCTGCACCTGCTTGCGGGCTGCGCGGCGCTGGAGCTGCTGGCGGATGCGGGCGCCGTACTCGGCCTTGTTCTCCTGGCGCGCGCGACCGATCGCGAGGGCGTCGGCGGGCACGTCCTTCGTCACGGTCGTGCCCGTGGCCACGTACGAGCCCCGTCCGAGTCGCACCGGCGCGACCAGGTGGCTGTCCGTGCCCACGAAGACGTCGTCGCCGACCGTGGTGCGGTGCTTGGCGTAGCCGTCGTAGTTGCAGGTGATGACGCCGGCGCCGATGTTGCTGCGCTGCCCGATGGACGCGTCGCCGAGGTAGGCGAGGTGGTTGGCCTTGCTGCCTTCGTCCATCCGCGTCTTCTTGAGCTCGACGAAGTTGCCCACGTGCACCTGCGGGCCCAGATCGCTGGCCTGGCGAAGGTGGGACATCGGGCCGACGCGCGCGCCTTCCCCGATGCGCACGCGGTCCTCTTCGTTGCTCAGGTGCGGCTTCTTCTCGTTGATGCCCATGATCACGCTGAAGGGCAGGACCCGGGCCCCGGCCTCGATGTCGGCGCCGCGGGCGACCACGTAGGGCTCCAGCTGGGCGCAGGGTCCGACGGTCACGTCCGTGAGCACGCAGCCGGTGCTGATGCGCGCGCCGGCGTCGATCCGGCAGCGGCCGCGGAGCTCGACGCCCGCGCCCAGCTCGACGTCCTGGGCCAGCTCGACCTCCTCTTCGATCCGCACCGAGGACGGGTCGTCCATGGAGACGCCCGCCTCCATCCAGCGCTGCGCGATGCGGGCCTTGAGGTCGCCTTCGAGGGCGGCCAGCTGGGCCCGGTCGTTGATGCCCGCGACCTCGAGTGGGTCGCCCAGAAGCAGGCCGTGCACGGGGCGGCTGCGATCCCGCGCGATGCCGACCACGTCGGTGAGCAGGTACTCGCCCTGGTCGTTGTCCGGGCTCAGGGCGTCCACGGCTGCGTCGGCGCCGAAGAGGAAGTCGGCGTCCATGGCGTAGATCGCCGTGTTCACCTCGCGGATGACCCGCTCCTGCTCGGAGGCGTCCCGGTGCTCGACGATGCGCTGCACGTCGCCCGTGGCGGAGCGCACGATGCGCCCGTAGCCGACCGGATCCTCGGGCTGCATGGTCAGGATCGTGACCGCGGCGCCGGCCTCGTCGTGCTGC
>JAJDAI010000939.1 GCA_029261955.1 Deltaproteobacteria bacterium
GGCACGGGCATCGGCCTGGCCTCGGCCGTGGAGTTCGCGAAGCAGGGCGGCAAGGTCGCCGTGTCCGGCCGGCGGGTCGACAAGCTCCAGGACGCCGTCGCCGCCATCGAGGCGGTGGGCGCCGAAGCCCTGGCCGTGGCCTGCGACGTCACCGATCCGGCGGCCTGTGAGGCGGCGGTCGCCGCCATCGTGCAGCGCTGGGGCCAGCTGGACGTCTGCATGGCCAACGCGGGCTACGCGGCGGCGGGCTACTTCGGGAAGATGGAGCTGGCCGACTGGCGCGCGCAATACGAGACGAACGTCTTCGGCGTGCTGCACACCCTCTACGCGGCGCTGGACGAGCTCAAGAAGACGAAGGGCCGGGCGGTCATCGTCTCGTCGGTCGCGGGCTACCTGACGGCGCCGAAGATCTCGGCCTACTCCTCGACGAAGCACGCGGTGCGGTCCATCGGCGAGGGCCTGGCGCTGGAGGGGGCGCGCTTCGGCGTGTCCTGCACCGTGGTGTGCCCCGGCTACGTCGAGTCCGAGATCTCCCTCATCGACAACAGCGGCAAGCTCGATCCGAGCCGCACCGCGTCGACCAACAAGCTGGCCTGGCCGGCGGACCGGGCCGCGCGCGAGATCGTGACGGCGGTGCACAAGCGCAAGGTCGTCGCAGGCATCACGAGGCACGCCCGGGTTCTGAGCCTGCTGGCGCGCTGGTTCCCGGGGCTGATCCGGAAGATCGTCAGCCGGGTGTAACGCGCGGGGCTACATCGCCCGCAGCACCTCGCTCCAGACCGCGTAGCCGGCTTCTTCCAGCAGCACGAAGCTGACGGTCCGCACGGACTTCGGGGCCAGCCAGGCGAAGGTCCGCGTCGCCTCCAGCATCAGCGTGGCGGCCTGGGCCATGGACACCTGGCCGATGCCGGTGCCCAGCGAGGGGAAGGCGACGGACTCGGCGCGCAGCGCCTCGGCCTCCAGCAGCACCCGGAGCGTCGCCCGCTGGATGCAGACCGCGCCCTGCTGCACGCCCACCGCGTGGGCCAGGTGCTTCGCGGCCAGCCGGCCCGCGGGGCCGATCACCACCTCGCCCATCGCCGCCGGGGCCTCACCTCGCACCGCGGCCTCGACCTCGTCCCCGCCCGCCGCCTTGAGGGCCTCGGCGACGCCCTCGCCCATGCTCAGCTGGGGGTTCGAGGCGTTCACGATCACGTCCGCCGCCGTGGCGGCCAGGTCGCCGTGGCGCAGCTCGACGCGGAGCGGCCCCAGCACCGCGCCCCAGTCCCGCTGATCGAGCTCGGGACGCGCCGTAGCGACCCTCGACAAGGCATCAGCCACCTGGGCCGCGCTCGAATAGCGCTCGGCAGGGTCTTTCGCGAGGCAGCGATCGGCCACAGCGAAGAAGAAGGCATCCTCGGGCCGCTGGCCGGGTGGCCGCGCGTAGGGCTCCTTCCGGTGCAGCCAGGACAGCTGGGCCACCGAGGGGGCCGTGAAGGGAGGGCGGCCCGTGGCCAGCATGTGCGCGGTCGCCCCGAGCGCGTAGACGTCGGCCCGCCGGTCCACCGGATCGCGCTGCCAGAGCTCCGGCGCGGTGAAGAGCGGCGTGCCGCTGGGCTCGGCGTCGGGCTCCTGGTGCACGTCGATGGCCACGCCGAAGTCGCCGGTGCTGCAGCGCCCCATGCCGTCCAGGAAGAGGTTCGCGGGCTTCACGTCCCGGTGCACGACCCCCGCCTGGTGGATGGCGTGCAGGCCGCGCGCGGCGTCCACGGCCAGGGACGCGACGACGCCGGTGGGCAGCGGGAGCTGCGCCTCGATCATGCGATCGAGCAGCTCACCCAGGTCGATGCCGTCCACGTAGCGCTGCACGACGAAGGGCCGGCCCGCCTCGTATCCCGCGTCCACCACCTCGACGGTGTGCGGGTCGCGCACCCGCGCGGCGAGCCAGGCCTCGCGAAAGGGATCGGAGCCCGCCCGCGCGTCGAAGGTCTTGATGACGAGCGGCGATCGCAGGACGGGGTGGCTGGCGAGCCAGGCCTCCCCCATGCCCCCGGCGCCCAACAGGCTGTGCAGCACGAGGCCGCGGAAGGTGCGTGGAGCCCCCGCCAGCACCGGCCCCGCGGGCAGCTCGTCGGGCTCGAGGGCTGCGGTCTCGTCGAAGCGCGGGTCGGATGTCGGCTGCACATCGCTCGGATCGGTCACGGGCTCCCCCTCCGGAGCGGCATCACAGCATGACCGGCTGTTTGACGCCCTCTTCGGCTACCATCCGCGCCCTCCGCGGACCCCTCTTCCGGATCGAGGCCATGCGCGACGGCGACAAGCTCATCGACACCATTCGCGACGCCATCATCGGCCGCGACGAAGTCATCCAGGGGCCCTTCGGGCCGCGGCGGGTGACCTACGCCGACTACACGGCCTCCGGCCGAAGCCTCTCGTTCATCGAGGACTTCCTGCGCCACGAGGTGATGCCCTTCTACGCGAACACGCACACCGAATCCTCGGGCACCGGCCTCCAGACGACGCGCTTTCGCGAGGAGGCCCGGGCGATCATCCACGAGGCGGTGGGCGGCGGGGACGACGACGTCGTGCTGTTCTGCGGCTCGGGGGCGACCGGCGCGATCAAC
>JAJDAI010000940.1 GCA_029261955.1 Deltaproteobacteria bacterium
CAGCAGGTCGAGGTCGTCCAGGAGGTCAGCCTGTTCGACCACGCGGCGAAGAGCGGCGCCACCAAGGGGGCGCCACGGTGGACTCGCAAGGAGCGCGACTCGTGGCTCGCCGGGATCGGCCCCGCCGATGGACACCCGATGTACGGGGGTGCCAGCTACGACAAGCTCTGCGCGATCGTGCCGCTGCTCGAAGGGGGGACGGCCTTTCTGGCGACCCAGAAGAGCGAGGGGATGAGCGGCCTGGGTCGCGTCGTCTGCGGATGGACCGCGCTGGGTGGCAACCATCCCGCGCCACACCACCTGCTGATGGCTGTGCGCCGCGGTCAGGGCGACCTCCGGGCCGTGGCCGTGAGCGGCGACCCGATCGTGACCATCGTGGACGTCGAGCACGGCGAGTCGGCAGCCGGGATGCTTCGGCGCGTCGACCTGAAGGCGGCGAACGAGGGCCCGTAGCGGAGGTCTCGGCCGATCAGTTCGCGTCGACGCAGATGTCGAACTCACAGCACCCCGCACCGCAGGCTGGCTCGTCGCAGGAGCAGCCGCAGGACTCCACGTAGCTCGCGGCGCACTTCTCGTCGGCGAGGCAGGCGTCCTCTCCGAGGTCCGCGCACGGGAGATCAGAACAGCCGGTGAGGCCAAGTAGGCAGAGGACGAGGCAGGCGCGCGGGAGCATGAGCAGAGGCTACACCGGGTAGGTGCTGCCGCCGCGTGGGTGTGCCAGGTGCTCCTTGACTGCCCCGAGCCCCGTGCCGGAGCGCCGGCGAAGCCCTGGCTGTACTCGGGCTTCCATTGCTGGTGTCGGGGGCGGCCATGGGCCGCCGGGGACCACCCGGCACGCTGAGCTGACCTAGATCGAGGCCGGGACAGGGGCGCTCGGCGGAGCCACCGGCGTTTGCCCACTGATGAGCACCGAGCCGCCCCGCGCTACTTGTCGTAGCAGGCCGACTCCCAACCATCGACAGCCAGGGGGAGGCTGGGCGCCCAGGCTGGCGGCTGCCGTAGGAGCCCGCAAATTGTCTCGAGTGCCGCCGCCGCCTTGTTCGTCGGGACCTCAACCACAACCTCGTCATGGACGTGAAGGATGATCTCAAACCCGGCATTCTCGATTCGGAGCATTGCCTCCGCGAGCACATCACGGGCGATCGCCTGGACTGCATTCTCGATGAAGACGCCCCCGTGGAGTGCCTTCTCCTCCGGCATCCGGGCGAGGATCTGGGGCCCGTCGATGCGCTTCTTGACGAGGTTGCCGTCGCCGTCGAGGAACTCGATCTCCCGCGACCGCAGCTCGGTGCGCGCCGCCCGGTAGCGCAGCCAGCGACCCGACGGCAAGTCGAGGAGCAGTGAGTCATCGCTCCACCGGAACGACAGCGGGCCGACGTCGCGGCGCGAGACGCCCCCGATGACATCCAGGGCAGCCTCCTCCGCCGCCTTCCAGATACCAGCGATGCGGCTGTAGGCCGTCCGGTAGCTCCGCACGACAGTTGCGGCGACCGCCGGCGACAGCTCGCCGGAGGCCACCAGAGCAGCCAGTTCTGGCGCTTGCTGGAGCCCGCTCCAGAAGCGCTGCCCCCCCATCCGGTAGCCCAGGCCGAGGACCGCGGTCTTGCCGACGTGCCGGAGCGCCTTGAGTCGCTTCGCTACGTCGGGCGGATCGTCATCCCTGGGCTTGCGGACCTCCTCACCGAAGGTATTCGCTGCGAACTCGCTGTAGACATCACGATCTTCCGCGAAGGCCGCGAGCAGGTCGTCCTGCCCGGCGACCCAGGCTAGGACTCGCGCTTCGATCTGGCCGAGATCTGCGCCGATGAGCCTTTTGTCAGGGCGGGCGACAAGCAGCTTGCGGATCTTGGTCTTGGCCCCGCCGCCGCGGGACGGGAGATTCTGGAGGTTGATACCGCTGCCCGCACCGCTCCAACGTCCGGTGTGGGAGCCGGCGTATGCCAAGACCGGAGGGATGCCTCCATGCGCCGCGTCCAGCCTGAGCAGCGTGTCGATCCGCGCAAGGGTCTGGGACTCCGACGCTACGGCGAGGCGCGCATCGATGAGGGCCTGAACGCGCGGCTCCAGGTGTTGGAGCTGCATCCAGTCGTCGGTCTTGGCGAGCGCGGGGATCTGGCCGCTCTTCCCCCGCTTCTTCGGAATGCTCCCCCCGGCGGTACGAACTGCTTCCTCGAACCGCTTCGTGCTCCGTAGCGTCGGACGGTCCACGCCGGCAACATCCACCAGGGTCTGGACCTCGGCGAGGATCTCGGCCTTGAGCTTCTCCGCAGCGTTGCGATCGAAGCCGATGGAACGCTCGACCCCGAGACGCGACGTGTGCTCGATGAGTCGCAACTCGATGTCGGGCCGGGGGAGACGCGCGAGTAGCAGCGGGAAGACCTCGGCGGTCAACTCGGCGTCGTGGGCCGCGTACTCGGCGAGCTTCGAGAGCTGTGCAGGGGTGAGGTCCCGCAGCCCCTCCGTCTCGATCTCGCCCTTCGGCTCCAGGCCGAACCGCTCTGCGACCGCTCGAAGGGAAGCAAGACCGCGGCCGAGGATGGCCGTTGCCATCGACTGCGTGCAGACGAGGTGCGCAGGGCGGACCCCGTAGATCCGCGACAGGACGTAGGCATCGAAGGCAGCGTTGTGCATCACGACGGTGACGTCCGGCCACCCGGCGCCGAGGCTGGCGGTCAGCTCCTGGAGCAGGCCAGCGACGTCGGTGTGGAACTCCGCCGAGCGGCCGTCGCGCTTGACTGCCAACCCGTGGACCACGAACCGGGGGTCGTTGACGTACTCGGCGACTGACAGCTTCTTGAGGCTGTAGCTCTTGTCGAAGTACGTCTCGAAGTCGAGTACCAGGGTGCTGGCGGGGTGGCCGCCGGGAGTACCGTCAGGACCTGAATCGCTGGACTGCGCCTCGGTGCCGCGGGCACCGTCAAGTACCGTCAGAGCACCGTCAGGGGTACCGTCAGCACCCAGAACGGTGGACTGCGCCGCTGTCGAGCCAGCACCGTCAGGTTTCCTGACCAACCTCTCATGTGGCTGTTGCCGGCTAGTGGCGGGGGGGCAGGTGGAGGCCGAGGGTGAAGAGGGTGTCGTCGCCGAATCTGACGGTACTCCCCGATTCCGCTCCAACACCCCAGGATTACAGCAGTTCTCTGTTGACGGTACTGCTGACGGTCCGGTGACGGTGCCTGACGGTGCCTGACGGTGCTGAGCGGGAAGGCCCTCGTTGATCGCCCCGGCCCGCCCCTTGCCCTTGCCCCCCGACGGGCCATCAATGAACCGGCCGACGAAAGCGCGGCCGTGAGTCCGACCCTCGAAGCGGATCGTGGAGCCCTGCAGGCCCAGGATGCTGGGCCAATCGGCAGACTCGAGGTTGCGGACCAGGATGAACCTCGCGGTGCGGAGGCCGTCGCTGCTCTCGGCGTGGTCCGGGAGCAGCCGGTCGACGGTGCCCCGAGCGCCGGGAGAGGTCAGGTCAACCCAGCCATTCCTACCGGGGTACTTCGCCACACCGGACAGCTCCCGCTCAGTGCTGCCGCGCCCACAACAGTGGTCGTACAGCTCGCCCAACGCCACCTCGTCAAGCCCTCCTTCCTCGTCGGCGAGGCGACTCAGCCCGATCGCATCGGCGATGGCCTCCCAGTCCCAGTTGAGCCGCCGCGCATCGTCCAGGACGTGGGCGATCAGGCTGTCCGCCGCGTGCGCGTGCTGCTCGGACTGATCGCGCCACCCCGAGAGCCCTGTCGGGCAGCGTCCGGTCCACTCCGGGACCTTCGTGGCCAGGCGGACTGACCGCACCCGTCGGCACACCTCAGGCGATTCGACCAGCGCGAGCGGCGGAGCCAGCGAGTTCATGATCAGGGCCGCGCGGAACGGCGTGTGGATGTCGACGCCGTGCAGCGGGCGCCATGTCACTGTCTCGGACAACGCCAGGAGCTTCCCCAGGTGGGAGTACAGCCGGTGGACCTTCCCGATTTCTGGGATACGCAGGTACTTCGCGCCCCGACTGATGAACGTCCCGATCTGCCGGAGCCAGCGCTCCTCTGCACCGTCGATCTGGATGTCGAACCCCTCACATCCGCCGAGCAGGCCGTTGACCAGGGACAGGATCGCCCCCTTGCCGCTCCCCGACGGTCCATGCGCCAGGATCATCGCGGGCCTGCCTGTTCCTGCCTCGGCGCAGGCCGCAGCGGCAATCAGGGCGCGCACGTAGGGCTCGGAGATCCCCGGGAACGTCTCGCTCAGCATCCGCCACGCCTGGGACCACGGCATGGGGGCGGTGCACGGCACCTGCGGGAGCCGAGCCCCGTCTCGCGGGACCTGCACTGGGGTCACGCCCTCCGACAGCGCGTCGGGGCGCAGGAGCGCTCCCTGGATCGGCCGGATGGGCGGGTAGCCTTCGAGCTGATGGGCGTCGGCCGCGCGATCCAACCGCGGCCCCACGGGGGCCGTCTTCGCGTCATCTCCCTGTCCCACGATGGCCAAGCACCACGGGAGGACCCTGTACGTGGCGTTGCTCAGCTTCACGGCGCGCAGGGTCCGGTCATCCCGCCAGAGGCCGTCGTCGCTGCGCAGGAACCTCAGGTCCCGGCTCATCGCGCGCCACACCCGTGGGTCCTTGAATCCGGGAGCCTGGCCGGGTGTATCGGCACTCTCAAGGGCCATGACGTAGGCCTCTCGCAGAAGCCGATCCGTGAGCCCGCGGTCGCCGTAGTGGTACTCGAGGACCCGACGGGCGTGGCTCCAATGCACCCACGCAGCAGCCATTGTGCTGAACGCGGCTGTGCTCCGCCCACCGATCATCACGGCGAACCGGGCTGCGCCGGGACCGCCCCCGCCGGGGTACATCCGGCCGTGCCCCCTGCAGGCGAAGCACAGCAGGCCCCACTCGTAGACCTTGACGGGCTTGTCCGAGCGCCGCTCTTCAGGGCAGATCGGGCAGACGTCGTGGCCGTAGCTCCCACCGATCGTGAGGCCCCGGGCTTCGAGCCAGGACCCGACTTCGCTCGGCTCGGGAGGCGTTCGGGCGGCTTCGAAGAACCGGAGCTTGGCGTCCGAGAGCGCGGCAGGGTGTTCCCGGACCGGCCCTGCCTCAACGCCGGGGTATTTGGGGTGCGGCCCACGCGGGTGGCGCGTGTTCTTCGGGAGGTCGATCGTACAACCCCTCACCGGCCAGCTGAACGCTGCGGCGACCGCAGCGCGCCGTGCCTGGCGCTGGTCCGGGGCTTGGTACACGAGCCGGGCACCCCCACCGTGCGTGGCCCACGACCAGCGGGGCACCGGGCGTACGTCCGCGATCCAGGCCTCCAACACCTCCGTCGACGGCCGATGCTCCCAGGAGTGGGTGTCCACGTCCACGAAGGCCAGCGGCTCCTCGCCCAGCACTTCGATCAGGGGCTCTGGGAAGCCGCTGATGTCGCATTCCAGGGCCTCCTCGAAGCTCTGACGGAAGACGACACCGTCAGAGGAGGGCGGCTGACAACGG
This sequence comes from Deltaproteobacteria bacterium, assembly GCA_029261955.1. GTDB lineage: Bacteria > Myxococcota_A > UBA796 > UBA9615 > UBA9615 > CALCXL01. The sequence goes on from JAJDAI010000940.1 coordinate 5,474, forward strand.
CTGCGGACCCGAAATCCGCGCGGGGCCAGTTCCTGCGGCTCGACCGGGTGGAGGTCCGGTGGTGCGGGAGGCCGGCCCCCAGGGGCCGGCGCCGGCTGAGCATCGCCAGCAGGCAAGTCGTCGGGCTCGGGGGCAGGCTCGTCCACGCTGGCTCCTCTACGGCACTCCCGGCCCGCGGGAGGGGCACCGGTCAAGCCGTGACCGGTGCCCCCGGAACCCCGCGTGGACGGGAGCGGCTATGCCGCTCCTGGTTCTGTATCAAGCCCCGATCTGGCGATTCTCGGGTTGAGTCCCGTCTGTGGCCTGGAAGGAACTCGGGACAGCTGTCCGGTAGGCAAAACATCGGGCAGTTTCGTGCCCTGCTGTGATCACACGAGCGCATGGCCGCCTGCAGGGCGTCCGCTCGTTGCGGACCTGCTCTCGGGTGGGCTCGCCACGTCAGGGGCTACGCTTTCGCCCGGGACCCAGCAGCGGGAGACGCGCCGGCGCCGCCGGCCCGGTGGGTACGGGCGGCGCCGGCGCGGCCAGCGCCCACTACTCGAACCGCGGCGGCTCAGGCTGCGTGCGCACCCGCCCCGACCACGACTGCTCTTCGCACTGCAGCGGCTCGCGCTGCGTCCGCGCGTCCGGCAGGGGGCGGAGCGGGCTCGCCGGCGGCCCCAGCGTGGAGCAGGACCCCGGCAGCGGGGGGAGCCCGGGCTTCTGCTGCGGCCCGCTCGGCAGACCCAGCCCCGTCGGCGGGGGCGGCACCGGCGGGGGGCTCAACGGCTCGCCCAGCAAGCTCAGCGTCGAGCTGGTCTGCGGGGTCGGCAGGGGCGGCAAGCTCAGCGTCGAGCTGGTCTGCGGGGTCGGCAGCGGCGGCAAGCCGAGCGCGGGCTGGATCTGCGGGGTCGGCAGGGGCGGCAAGCCGAGCGCGGGCTGGATCTGCGGGGTCGGCAGCGGCGGCAAGCCGAGCGCGGGCTGGATCTGCGGGGTCGGCAGCGGCGGGAGGGTGAGTGCCGGCCGCGGCGCGGGCGGGCCCAGCGTCGAGTCTAGCGGCTCCAGGCGCAGCAGCTTAGCCACCGGGACCTCCGGCGGGGGCTCGCCCGTTGCGTCCTCATCGGGGCTCTTCTCCGGCGCGCTGCTGGACTCTGGTGCGGAGGGGGCGGCATCCGTCGCGGCGACCTGGACCTTCGCGGGGAGCGCGTCCCCCGATCCCGCTCCGCCGGCGGAGTCGGGCGTGGAGGTCTGGTCGTGGAGCATGTAGGCGAGGTCTTCGGCCAGCTCCCCCAGCTTCTGGTCGTCGATTCGGTCGTCAAACTCTTCGCGTGCGGTGCGCACCGCGGCGTCGGTGTCGGTCGGCGCGGTGGCCAGGCCCGTCGCAGCGCACACGGCCAAGTCCAGCAGAACCGAGAGATCGTAGCGACAACCCTCCCGGTCCAAGATGTACAGGGCGTCCACGATGGCTTCGGGGTCGGG
>JAJDAI010000095.1 GCA_029261955.1 Deltaproteobacteria bacterium
ACAAGAACCGCGGCGTGCAGAAGCTGCTCGACGGCGTCGTCCGCTACCTGCCGTCCCCGACTGACGTGCCGAACACGGCCATCACGCTGGACAAGGACGGCGAGGAGATCGGCACCTACGAGGTGCCCTCCGACCCCGACGAGCCGCTGATCATGCTGGCCTTCAAGCTCGAGGACGGGCGCTACGGCCAGCTGACCTACCTGCGGGTCTACCAGGGCACGCTGCGCCGCGACGACTTCGTCGTGAACCAGCGCAACCGCAAGCGCCTGAAGGTCGGCCGCATCGTGCGCATGCACTCGGACGACATGGAGGACATCCAGGAGGCGGGCACCGGCGACATCATCGCGATGTTCGGCGTCGACTGTTACTCCGGTGACACCTTCGTGGCGGCCGGCGTCAGCGTGCCGTACATCATGAGCTCGATGCACGTGCCGGACCCGGTCATCCATGTGTCCATCACCCCGGTGGACAACAAGGCCCAGACCAACATGTCCAAGGCGCTGCAGCGCTTCACGAAGGAGGATCCCACCTTCCGCGTCGCCGTCGACGAGGAGTCCGGTGAGACCATCATCTCGGGCATGGGTGAGCTGCACCTCGAGGTCTACATCGAGCGGATGAAGCGTGAGTACCAGGCCGAGGTCACCACCTCGCCGCCGCAGGTCGCGTACCGCGAGACCATCACGCAGAAGGCCGACTACAACTACACCCACAAGAAGCAGACGGGTGGTTCGGGTCAGTACGGCAAGATCCTCGGCTGGATCGAGCCGGACACGGAGGCCGACTACTCCTTCAACCAGAGCATCAAGGGCGGCAACATCCCCCGCGAGTTCATCCCGTCGGTGAACAAGGGCTTCAAGTCCATGATGTCGAAGGGCCTGCTCATCGGCTTCCCGGTCGTGGGCATCCACATCGAGCTGACGGACGGCGCGTACCACACGGTCGACTCCAGCGACAACGCGTTCCAGGCCGCCGGCCGCGGCGCCTGGCGCGAGACCTACAGCAGCGCCAAGCCCGCCATCCTCGAGCCGGTCATGAAGGTCGAGCTCGAAGGCCCGGTGGAGTTCCACGGCAACATGGTCACGACGCTCATGCAGCGCCGCGGTCAGATCGTGGGCTCGGTGGAAGAGGACGGCTTCGGCCGCGTCGAGGCCGAGGTGCCGCTGGCCGAGATGTTCGGCTACGCCACGGACCTGCGCTCCAACACCCAGGGCAAGGCGAGCTTCACGATGGAGTTCAAGAAGTACGCCCAGGTGCCCAGCTCGGTGAAGGAAGAGCTCATCGAGAAGGCCGCCAAGGAGAAGGCCGCGCGCAAGTAGCGCCGCCCTCCTACAAGCAGACAGAACCACCGGCCGCCGGGCAGTTGCTCGGCGGCCTGTGTGCTTGGGGCGGAGGGGGCTCGGGAACAGCGTGTCCCCCTCGGGGGTCCCGGACCTCGGTAGGATCCCCTTGTGTCCCCCCCATCCCCTGCGGCCGACCCCGGCCTGACCCAGCGCGTCGCGCTGCGCTTCTTCCTCGTCGGCCTGGCGGTCGATGCCACGGTGATCGCGGGCTTCGTCACCCACCCCGAGTGGGCCCGCTACTTCTACGCGGCGCAGTTTCCCGTGCTGTCCCGGCTGATCTTCGGGGTCTTCTTCTTCGGGATGGCGGTGACCTACCGCAACTTCCTCCGCCTGCTGCGCGAAGAGGCGGTGCTCCGCAGCGCGGTCGTCGCCGTGCGCGAGGGCACGACCGCGGCCGAACTCGCGGTCTCCCTGCCCCGGAGCGGCCTGCGGGATCGCATCGCCGGCCTGCTGGCCCGGCCCGAGCACGCGGCCCAGGCCGACCCGGCCGGCCGCGACGCCCTCGAAGCCCGGGAGGAGACCCACGCGGGCTGGGCGAAGTACATCGCCGGCGTGCTGACCATGCTGGGCCTGCTCGGCACCTTCCTCGGCCTGCTCATGGCCATCGACTCCATCCGCGGCCTGACGGCGCTCCAGGACAAGGAGGCCTTCTTCCAGGGCGTGCTGGGCGCGCTCGACGGGATGGGCACGGCGTTCTCGACCTCGCTGGCCGGCATCTTCGGTGCCGTCGTGCTCGGCTTCGAGCAGCTGGTCTTCCACTTCGCGCAGCTCAGCTTCCTCACCCGCACGCAGGTGCTGGTGGAGCGCGTGCTCGGGCCCCAGGTCGAGGCGCGGGAGAGCGTCGGCGGCCTCGCCATCGAGATGCACCGCCTGCGGACGGACCTGCGGACCTGGCGCACCGACGCGGGATCGGCCGGCGCGGAGCTACAGGCGGCCGCCACCGAGCTCGGCGGGCAGGTGCGCGGCCTGGGTGAGGTCGTGGTCGGCGTGCTCTCGTCCATCCAGGAGAACGACGACCGCTGGCGCGAGGTCAGCGAGGAGCTGGCGACGCTGCGCCGCATCGCCGTGCAGGAGAATCAGAGCCTGCTGGCGCTCGCGGGGCACCGGGTCCAGGGCCTGGAAGAGGAGCCGAAGGAGGGCCCCGTCGTCGAAGCCGAGGAGCTGCCCGACGACCTCGGCGAGCGCATG
>JAJDAI010000941.1 GCA_029261955.1 Deltaproteobacteria bacterium
GCTCGCCGTCGTAGGCGAAGGCCTCGGGGTCGCCGCTCGAGACGTCGATGAGCGCCGCGGTGTTGTCGCCCCAGTGCGTGATCGCCACGAAGCGGTCGTCCGGCGAGGACGCCACGTACTTCGGGATCGGGCCGGTCGGCATGACGCGCACGATGGTGTCGGTCGCGGTGTCGATGATGGCCACGGCGCTGGGCGAGGTGCCGCCGCCGTCCCAGTGCCGTCGGTAGTAGGGCACCCAGAGGAAGCGGCCGCCGTGGCTGAGCGCGCTCTCCACGGGCTTGCCGCGGAAGTGGTTGGGGTTGCCCGAGCGGCTGTTCTTGTGGAAGCGGTAGCCGAAGACGCTGCTCTCCCCCTGGAACAGGGCGGCGTTGCTGTCGTCGAAGTCGTGGCGGATGACGCCCGTCTTCTCCAGCTTCTGCGTGTCGTAGACGACCGTCCGCATGCCCTCGAGGCTGTTGACCCAGGCCTTGGCTCCGTCGGCGGAGAAGCGCACCGACTTGGGCGAGTAGACGTCCTGGTCGTGGTGGTCGCCGTCGCTGCCGTCGGCCCGGCCCGAGTAGTTCTGGAAGCGCGCCACGAGCTCCAGGCGGATGGGCGCCTTCTCGGGGCTGGACTTCGTGCCCATGGGGATGCGCAGGACCTCGGCGTCGCCCGGGTGCTGCACCTTCGCGAGGTTGCCCTTCGCCTGCTTCAGCCAGCTGCCCACCTCGGGGTGGCCCGGCTGCAGCTCGCTGGTCTTCTTCCAGGCCTCGACGGTCTTCTTCCAGGCCCCTCGGGACCAGTAGGACCAGCCGATCTCGTACCAGCAGGGCACGCAGCCGGGCTCCAGCTCCAGGCACTGTTGGTAGCCGGTCAGCGCGTCGGAGCTGCGGCCATCTTTCTGGGCCGCGAAGCCGTCGCGGTAGGCGGCCGTGGCGGCCTCGTCCTGGCAGGTGGCGGACTCGTCCGCCCAGGCCGCGGTGGGCAGCAGGAGGAGGATCAACAACAGGCGCATGGCTCAGGGCTCCACGGGGGGCATGTCCGGTAGGACCGGCGGACCCTAGCACCCGGGGCCTTGCGCGAACGTCCGCTTGCCCCCACCCTCGCGCCCATGGCCCTCCTCAACATCACTGGTGTCGAAAAGTCCTTCGGCGATCGCCGAGTCCTGCGTCATGCCGATCTCATCGTCGGCGAGGGCGAGCGCGTCGGCCTCGTGGGCGTAAACGGCAGCGGCAAGTCCACGCTCATGCGCATCTGCGCCGGCGTGCACGAGCCCGACTTTGGCACGGTGGAGATCCAGGGCCGCTTGGGCCTGCTCGAGCAGGAGCCCAAGCTGCCGGGCCCCACCGTTGGCGACGCGGCGGACGATGGCCTGGCCTGGCACCGCGAGCTGCTCAGCTCCTACGAAGCGGCGCTGGAGCGCGAGGACTTCGACGACGCGGGCCACATCCAGGCGCAGCTCGACCAGCGCGGCTGGGCCCAGGAGCACCGCGTCGACGCGCTGCTGGAGCGGCTGGACTGCCCGCCCCGCAGCGCCCTCGTCTCGGAGCTCAGCGGCGGCGAGAAGCGGCGGGTCGCCCTGGTGCGCGCCCTGCTGGACGAGCCCGATGTGCTCCTGCTCGACGAGCCGACCAACCACCTGGACGTGGAGACCATCGGCTGGCTCCAGCAGCACCTGGAGCGCTTCCGCGGCGCCGTGCTGATGGTCACCCACGATCGCTACCTGCTGGAGGCGCTCGCCACCCGCATCGTCGAGGTCGAAGACGGCGAGACGATCAGCTACCCCGGCTCCTACGCCGACTACCTGATCACGCGCGCCGAGCGGCGGGCCAGCCTGGAGAAGGCCGAGGACTCCCGGCTCGCCTACATCCGCCGTGAAGCTGAGTGGGCCTCGCGCTCACCGGCCGCGCGCTCCACGAAGCAGAAGGCCCGGCTGCAGCGCCTCGACGCCCTGACGGCCAAGCGCCCGCTCAAGCGCGAGGAGACCTTCGAGCTGGACCTGAGCACCGGCGCCCGCTCCGGCACGACGCTGCTCGAGGCCCACAACGTCGACAAGGCCTTCGACGGGCGCGTGCTCATGCGCGACCTGCACCTGAGCCTGCAGCGCGGGCAGCGGCTCGGCATCCTCGGGCCCAACGGCTGCGGCAAGTCCACGCTGCTCCGGATGATCGTGGGCGAAGAGACCCTGGACGCCGGCGACATCGTGCTCGGCGGACGGGTGCGCATCGCCTGGCTCGACCAGCACCGCACCGGGCTCAAGGAGGGCGACACCGTCTGGGAGGCCGCGGCCGACGGCAACAAGTGGGTGACCGTCGGCGACTCGCAGGTGCACGTCGCCGGCTTCCTCGGGCGCTTCCTGTTCACGCGACCTCAGCTCGATCAGAAGGTCCAGGTGCTCAGCGGCGGCGAGCGCGCCCGGCTGCTGCTGGCGAAGCTGCTGCTCAAGGGCTGCAACCTGCTGCTCCTGGACGAGCCCACCAACGACCTCGACCTGCTGACGCTGCGTGTGCTCGAGGAGGCCCTCCTGGCCTTCGACGGATCGGCGCTCATCGTCACTCACGACCGGGCCTTTCTCGATCGCGTCTGCACCGGCGTGCTCCACTTCGAGGGCGACGGCGAGGTCGTGCCCTACAGCTCGCGCGTCCAGGTCGACGCGGCGATGGCGCGCAAGGCGAAGGCCGCGGCCCGCAAGGCCCCCGAGGCGAAGCCCCAGACCTCCGCCCACGTCAGCCGCAAAGCGGCCGCACGGGCGGCGGAGCCGAAGAAGAAGCTCAGCTTCAAGGAGCAGCGCGAGTACGAGGAGCTGCCCGCCGCCATCGACGCCCTGGAGACCGAGCACGGCGAGCTCGAGGCCGTGCTCGCCGATCCCGCCACCTACACGGAGCGGGCCGGCGAGGTCACCGCCCTCACGGCACGCTACGAGGCCCTCCCAGCCGAGACCGAGGTGCTGTACGCCCGGTGGACGGTCCTGGACGAGCGGGCTTGATCAAGCCTTGAGGGCGGTCCGCACCTTCACGGTGCTGTGCAGCGTCTTGTGCACCGGGCACTTGTCGGCGATCTCCATGAGCCGCTGCCGCTGGGTTTCGTCCAAGGGGCCCTGCAGCTCCAGTTCGCGCGTGATGACGTCGATGCGCCCCGTGGTCTCGTCGCAGTCGCCGCAGTCCTTCGCGTGGATCTTGCTGTGCGTGAGCCGCACCCTCACGCCCTCCAGCGGCCACTCCTTGCGATCGGCGTACATGCGCAGCGTCATGGAGGTGCAGGACCCCAGCCCCGCCACGAGGTAGCCGTAGGGGCTCGCGCCCAGATCCGTGCCGCCCACGGACTCCGGTTCGTCGGCCAGGTAGCGGTGCCCGCCGGCCAGGATGTCGGTGCGGAAGCCCTCCTCGCCCGTGTGCACG
>JAJDAI010000942.1 GCA_029261955.1 Deltaproteobacteria bacterium
CGAAGCACTCCAGCCCGCTCCAGATCACGCCGCTGTAGCCGTGCCCGGGGGTGGTCCAGGCGCCCGCGAGGAACAGGTTCTTGAGCGGCGTGCTGTGTGGGAGGCGGGAGTAGCCCGAGTTCCCGATCACCTGTTCAAAGCCGTAGATGGCGCCCCGGTGGCTGCCGTTGTAGTGGGCGAAGGTCAGGGGGCTGGCGATGTCCTTGACCTCGATGGCATCGGCCAGTCCGGGGAGCAGCGCGCTCTCGAGCCGCGCGATCAGCACGTCGGCCATCCGGCTCTTCTCAGCGTGGTACGCCGCCTTCTTGCCCACGCGGTAGTCGGCTTCGAAGGCCTGCCAGTGGTCGTATCCCTGGACCGTCAGGATGTTGAGCGTGTTCTTGCCCTTCGGGGAGTAGTCCTCGTAGATGTTGTCGAACAGGGTGGCGGTCATCGCGCAGCCGTCCACGTCGGCGTCGCGGCACCGGACGTAGTCGGCTTCCAGGTCGTAGGTCGCCTGGAAGAAGATCTCGGAGTCGTCGACCCCGAGCTCGCCGAGGAGGTCCTTCTTCAGCCCGAGGAAGACCTGGAAGCCCGACAGGCTGACGCTCCGGCTGTCCAGGTCGTCCCGGTACTCGGAGATCAGCTCGTCCTCGTCGAGCATCTCGTGGAACGTGCTGAGCGCATCAGCGTTGGACACGACGACCTGCGCCCCGTAGTGGGTCCCGTCCTCGGTCGTTACGCCGGTCGCTGCGCCGCCTTCGGTGGTGATCTCGGCCACCCTCGTCCCCAGCAGCACCTCGCCGCCGCCCGCCTCGATGTACTCGACGAACGCATCGCTCAGCCGCTGCGATCTGCCGCGCGGGTAGTACCCACCCTCCCGCAGGTAGCCCATCACGGGGATCGCGTAGTAGAGGCCGGCCTGACGCGACGGCGGAAGGGCGAAGTAGCCCCAGTGAGCCGAGAGGATGGCCTTGAGCTGCGGGTCGTCGATCCGCGCGTCCATCATCTCCCCCCAGGTCTGGCGGTGGTGCCGGAAGATGCGGGGGAACTCCACGGGGACCCGGGCGAAGTCGGGCTTGAGGGTGCGGGAGAAGAGCCGGTCGCACTCGTTCGCCAGCCCCTCCATGTCGCGGAACAGGGCGCGGAGTCCCCGCACCTGGTCGGGGAAGTGACCTTCCAGCAGCTCCCTGTACCCAGCGACGTCCCTCTGCGGCACGCGCACGTCGTGCTCCGGGAAGACCGCCCGGTAGAGGCTGGGGTGGGGCACGAACTCGACGTCCAGTTCGGGGAAGCCGGGGATCCGTTCGACCCCGTCCTGCCCGCGGGTGACGGTGGTCGAGTGGAGCGAGAGATCGAACTCGAACTCACCCCGCCTGAAGCTCGTCGCGTAGCCGCCGGGCCGGTCGTGTTGTTCGATGACGAGGGTGCGGAAGCCCTGTCTGACGAAGGCCGCCGCGCAAGCCAGACCTCCCAGTCCCGATCCGATGATCAGCGCATCGAAGCCGGGGTCCGCGCTCCGGGCGCTGGCCCCCCTCGGAAAGGCGGCCCAGTCCAGCGCCGCGAGCGGCATGCCGCCCAGCAACAAGCGCAGAAGATCCCGACGATCGAGTTCCCCACCTGTCATGGCTTGTCCTCCCCGAAGTCGACGTCTCGGACGCCGATCTGTCGACAGGAGATGCGTGACCGGTCATCACGCGCAACCAGCTGAAACCCTACAGAAAACTGGCGACTCCAAAAGGACATCCGCCAGGGAGGGGGAACGGGTCGCACCGGGCCCGAGACCCAGACTCAGCGCAGCAGGCCGAGGGTCACGATCCGGCTCTCCGTCTTGCCGGTCTCCTCGTCCAGCAGCACGTCCTCCGTCAGCACGAGCTGGTCCTCGGTGATGAAGGTCACCTTCGCGCGGCCGTTGCCGACGTAGCTGCCGACCTGCACGCGGTGCAGCCCCTCCTCGGGGTCGCGCAGCATGCCGAGCTCACCCGGGATCACCTGCACCAGCTCGTACTCGCGGGGCTCCCAGCGGGCCAGGGGCGGCTTGGGGACCTTGATGGCCTGGAACTCGGCGTCCTGGGGCTCGAAGAGGTCCCGGGGCCCGGGGCCGCCCGTCGCGCAGTCGGCGTCCGCGAGGCGCGCCTCCAGCCAGAAGGCCTGAACCCGGTCGGCGCTGGTCTTGCCTTCGACCGAGCGCAGGGCGACGTCCTCGAAGCAGGGCGAGTCCTGCAGGCCCTCCATGAGCAGGGACACGCCCTCGCTCTCCTTCGTGCGGCCGTGGAGCTGGATGGAGTCCTCGTCCACGCTCAGGCGGACCAGCCAGGTGCCGGTGGGAAAGGCGTCCTCGAGGGCGACCAGGGGGGCGATGAGCTCCCCGCGCTGGGCAGCCAGGGCGCGGACCTCCTCCAGCTGCTGTTGTCGGTGTTTCGCCGCGTCGACAGAGCCGGTCTCGAAGGTGGCGAGCAGCTGCGCCAGCTCCTCGACCTCGGCCCTTGTTTGGTTGTTGCTCCGCTGAAGCCGCGCAAGCTCGCCCGCCTGCACCCAGCCCCACCCGACCCCCAAGACCACGACGAGCACGAGCCCACCCACGAAGACCAGGATCTGCTTCTGCCCATCCACCCCGCGATCCTACGCGTGAAAGATCCGGTGTCAGACACCGCGTCTTTCATCTGCAAGGTCCGGTGTCAGACACCGGGTGTTTCATCGCGCCCCCAGAACGACGAAGCCCCCGCCGAAGCGAGGGCCGCGTCTCAATGCCTTGGGGCTGCTCAGCTCTGCTTGGCAGCGGGCGCGCCGGCCTTGACGGTGGCCGTGTAGCCGGCCTCCTTCACGGCAGCGATCAGCTGGGCGTCGGTGACCTTCGCGTCGTCGGTGAAGGTGACGATGACGTCCTTGTAGTCCTCACCGGACACGATCTCCTTGATGCCCTTGATGGCCGCGAGCTGCTCGCGGATCGGGACGATGCAGGAGCCGCAGGTCGCGTTCTCGACGCGGATGGTCTTGGCGTTGGACGCCAGCACCACCGTGGACGAGGCCGCCTTGGACTTGGCGCAGTCGCTGTCGGAGCCGTCGGCGGGCTCGGTGTGGGCGGCCGTCGTGACCGTGGTGGCCTTGCTGCGATCGCAGTCGGACTTGTCGCAGTCCTTCTTGTCGCAGTCGGCGTCGGAGGCGTCGGCCGCGGCGTGGGCTTCACTGCCATCGCAGGCGAAGACGTAGGCACCGAGCGACAGGGTTCCACCGAGGACGACGGCGGCGAGGATGTTGCGAATCATGTGGGGGCTCTCCGGGGTTTCGGCCAACACGAATACTTCACGAACGACCGGCCTGTCACCCCCCGATCGGTCAGGTGGTGCCTTCACGCACCGGGCCCGGCACGGGATCGCACCGGGGCGATGTGGGCCGATCCGTCGTGAAGTGTACTCAAGGAGTGAACAGTATCGCCCTGCCTTGAGCCATCCAAACGCCTCACTTATCTCCCAGACACGTACTCTTCAATTGTCACCACACAGCCCGACCGGAGATCGAGATGCGCACGATTCGCCTGCTCCTCACCCTGCTCTTCATGCTGGCCACCGCCGGCTGCAACCTGCTTTCCGCCCAGGGGGCGCTGTCCGGGGACGAGCCCGCGACGCCCACCGAGAGCGAGGACGGCGAGGAACACGAGGACGGGGACGACGACGACTGCGACTGCGGGGACGACGAGGACGACGACTGGGAGGACGACGACGACTGGGGCGACGAGTCCTGCGAGGACTGGCTCGACGCCGTGATCGCAGAGCTCGAAGAGGAGCTGGGCGAGGCCATCGAGGAGCTGGAGCACGAGCTCGGCGAGGACATCGAGTGGATGGAGCACGAGCTCGGCCAGGAGATCGACGAGCTGGAGCACGAGCTCGGCCAGGAGATCGAGGAGCTCGAGGACGATCACGCCGCTGAGGTCGAGGAGCTGGAGCAGGAGCTGGAAGACGCCGAGGGCGACGAGGCCGAGGCCATCGAGGCCGAGATCCTCAGCCTGGAAGAGGTCTTCGAGCAGGAGCTCATGGAGCTCGAGGAGAACTTCGAGCGGGAGCTCATGGAGCTCGAGGAGGGCTTCGAGCACGAGCTCATGGAGCGTGAGCAGGGCTTCGAGTACGAGCTCATGGAGCTCGAGGAGGAGTTCGAGGCGACCGTCGAGGAGCTGATCGACGAGTGCGACGACGACGACGACGACGACGACGACCAGGACGAAGACGAAGACGAAGACGAGGACTGAGCCCCCTCAGCTCAACAGCAACGCGACGCCCATGAGCGCGGGCACCAGCCCGACCCCCACCATCAGCGCGGCCGCGGGCGCCGGGAACACCCCCGGCACCGCCGGCCCCGGCTGGCCCCGCCGCGAACGCTGGTAGCCCAGCAGCGCGGCCGCCGCCGCGCCCAGCCCGCTGAGCACCGCGACCCCGATGAGGCCGAAGGCGACCCAGCGCAGCAGCTGTGGCGCGATGCCCGCGGTCCAGGCGCCCAGCACGAGCGCGCCCGCCCCGCCGAAGCCGAAGACCCCCCGCAGCATCCAGGTCCCCCAGCGCAAGCAGCGCCGCGCCAGCGCGCGGTCCTTCTCGGGCCCGCTCCAGGGCACGCCCTCCCGGTTCAGCAGGGTCTTGCAGTCGAGGCAGATCTCGCCGCGCACGAGGCAACCGGAGCACACGAACGAGCCACAGCGGGCACACGCCCTGGCGGCGGGCCTTTCGGGGTGCGAGATGCAGGCGGCGCCGGACTCCATGCTACAAACCAACCATGGACTTCAACCTGCTGCTTCGCAACCGGCACGTCGCCCGCGTCATCGTGGGAATCCCCGAGGGGCACGAGCACATCCGGGCTCGGATCGAGTCGGACGCCGGGGACATCGTCACCCTCCAGGAGGCGACCCTGGCCGCGATCGTGCGCGCCTACCTGTCTGTCTCGACCCACCCCCAGCGCAAGGCCGTCGAGCTCCGCTCCATGGCGGTCGAGGCCAGCAAGCAGGGCTTCGCAGCGCACCAGCTGATGGAGGTCCCCTCCGAGGAGGCCGCCCTCCGCGCCGAGCTCGCCGCAGCGCCCCGCGGTCCCGAGGAGGTCGCCCCGGCCTTCGCCGGCCCCTCGGGCCCGCCGACCCAGCACGGCAGCCCCGACGAGCTCGAGCTGGAGCACGACGAGGACGAAGACGACCTGGACCTCGACGAGGCCGACGACGACGGACCCGTCTTCGGCGACATCCCCACCCAGCACAGCCGCCCGGCCGACGACGCTGGTGAGGGCTGAGTTTGCCGCGCTGCTCGTCCTGAGCGGCTGCGCGGCGACCGAGACCGCCCCTCCGGAGCGCGTCACCTCCTCGCAGCTCGTCTGCGATCGCGACTACCTGCCCGCCGTGCGCGAGCTGGTGGCTGGCGCCGAGGAGCAGCTGCGCATCGCCCAGTGGGAGCTCTTCGAAGGCGATCCCACGGCCGAGATCGAGGATCTGCTGGCCGAGGCCGCGACCCGCGGGGTCGACGTCCACCTGCTGCTGGACGACGAGATCGACGACAACCACGAGGCCGCGGAGCGCCTGAGGGCCCGCGGGGTGCACGTCCAGATCGACTCGCTGCCCGAGACCAAGGTCCACGCGAAGGTCCTGGTGGCCGATCGTGACGACGCGATCCTGGGCTCCACCAACTGGTCGACCTCGTCCATCAACTACAACCACGAGTGCAACCTGCGCCTGCGCGGAGGCGCGGGGCCCGGCTACGTCGCCAGCTGGCTGGGCGCAGTCTGGAACGAGCCCTGGACCCGCGAGGAGCCCGAGCTGGAGCAGAGCGGACCGGTCACCGCGCTGGTCGACGACGAGCTGTTCGCCTCGCTGCTGCCCCGCCTGGAGGCCGCCACCGACCGCATCGACTTCACGCTCTACGCGACCTACCTCCAGCCGACGGTCTCCACCTCGCCGACGACCCGGGTCTTCACCGCCCTGGCCGACGCCCAGGCCCGAGGCGTGACCGTGCGCGGGGTCGCGGAGTGGTCCGACTGGAACGAGGGCAACAATCAGCGCAACGCCGAGGCCGTCGACTGGCTTGCGGCGCGCGGGGTGGAGGTTCGGTGGGAGTCGGCGCAGACCATCACGCACGCGAAGGTGTTCCGCATCGACGACGGGCTCCAGGTCCAGTCGGCCAACATCAGCCGCTCGGGCTTCGAGGGCAGCCACGAGGTGGGCGCCTACACGGTCGAGGAGGCCCCGCGTGAAGCCTTCGAGAGCTGGTTCGAGCTCCTCTGGAGGCAAGGTGCGCCCTGATCCCCGGCTCCTGCTGCTGCTGCTGCTGGCCGCCTTCTGCCTGGCCGCCGCCCCCAGCGAGCCCCCCGGACACCGCCGAAACCTGGCCCAGCAGCAGCTCCAGAAGGGGGACCTGGAGGGCGGACTCCAGACCATCGCGAGCCTGCTGCAGGAGGAGCCCGAGGACGGCTTCACCCACGGCCTGCTGGCCGAGGTGCTGTCCATGGGCCTGAACCTCGGCCCCGAGACAGCGGCGGTCTACCGCCACCTCGCCGACAGCCAACCCGAGAGGCCCGTGCTCGAGGCCTTCGTGGCCCACGCGCGCCGGCAGGAGCACCGGAGCGACCGCTTCCTGGGACCCACCTCGACCTGGTTCGTCGAGACGATGGGCGGGTTGGACGCGGCGCTGGCGAAGGCGCCGATGGAGCAGCTGTACGAGCTGCACCTGGCCCGGCGCTCGCTGTACTCGCTCATCAAGCAGCGGGATCAAGCGCGCTTCGCCGGGCTGGCCGCACACGCGCTGGCGCCGCTCCGCCTCCAGGGACGCTTCTCCGCCATGAGCGACGCGCGGGCTGCGGGCGACCTGCAGACGGTGCGGGACGGCTGCCTCGCGGTCTTGAAGACCGACCCCTGGGCGGCCGAGGCCTGCTCGATGCTCTGGGGCATGGCCTTTCCCGACGACGCGGCGAAGGCCCAGGAGCTGGTGAACGCGCAGTCCGCGATCCTCGCCCGGGTCACCGAGCTGGAAGCGAGCCACCTGAAGGACCCCGTCACCGCCAACGAACTCCTCAAGTTCTACGCCCGCGCCAAGCTCTCGGAGCCCAAGGCGGCCTACATGAGGGCCGTGCAGCAGGCCAACCCCGGCTTCCGCTACGTGAACCGCAGCGAGTGGTGGCGGACCGGCGTCGTCGTGGGCCCCTCCTTCCGCGCCATGAACATCGCCACGACCCACGCGCGCGCCATCGAAGACCCCGCCGAACGGCTGAACTTCCTCCTGGCCCACTGGGACGCCGTGCCGCCGCAGGGCGACTCCGACTACGGCCTGACCCGCTACCTCAAGGCCGTCGCCAACACCGCGTTGGAGCTGGGAGACAGCGACCGGCAGCGTGCGGCCCTGGAGGTGCTCTCCTCGGGACGCCCCGACGATCCGGAGCCGGCGCTGGACCTCGCCCGCCTGCTCGCTGAGGCCGACCCGGCCGCCGCCGCCATCCAGCTCTCCATCGCCCGGAACGCGAGCCTGGAGGCCCCCTACGAGCCGAGCACCGAGCGCAGCCGCCGGCGGCGCTTCGACGACTTCGTGCAGCGCCGGGAGGATCGGCTCAGCGCCATCGCGGAGGTGCTCGAGCGCCTGGAGAAGACCCCGGAGCCCGGCCCCGGGGTCGGCGCGGAGGACTGGCTCTCCGCCCCCGCCGACGGGGGCTTCGCCGCCGAGCCCTGGGAGGCCGACATCCAGGGCCTGAGCCTGCTTCCCCCAGAGGAGCGCGGCGCCCGCGTCACCCCCCAGGCCGCGGCCCGCTTCGCCGCTGTGATGCCCCAGATCGAGGCGCTCGGGGGAGACCCCGCCGCCGCGCTGCTCGCCGCCGCGGAAGCCCGCGCCCAGGACCGCGCGAGCCGCACGGAGACGGACGGCAAGGAGCAGCACCCCTTCGTGGGCCAGCCCGCCCCGCCCTTCTCGGTCACCACCCTGGACGGCCGCAGCCTGGACAACGCGGCGCTGACCGGCCGCGTCGTGGTCGTGGACTTCTGGGCGACCTGGTGCGGGCCCTGCACGAAGGAGATGCCGCTGCTGGACGCGCTGCGGCAGCGCCTGGGCGACGCCCCCGTGACCTTCCTGGCGGTCTCGGTGGACGCGGAGCTGACCCCGGTGCCGCCCTTCGTCGAGCGCACCGGCTACGGCTTCGACTACACCCACGTCGGGGAGGTCGGAATGAAGCAGGAGTGGTCCGTTCGGGGGATCCCTTCGCTCTTCGTCCTGGCCCCCGATGGCACCGTCGCGCACCACCACCAGGGCTTCCGGGGGGACATCGGTCAGGTGCTCGAGGCGGAGATCCGCGGCCTGTTGCCGGCACCCTGAGCCGCGCCAACCACAGCGCGCACGTTGTGTCAAGACCCTGCATCTGCTAGGTTGCGCACATCGCGCCCCCGGCCCTCTCGGCCACGGCTGGTGCGCTGGACCGGTGCTGGAGCGCTGAATGGACGAAGACCCCGACGGCGACCTCTTCGTGTTCGAAGGTTCGTCCACCATGATGGGGACCTGGACGCAGCCTGAAGCGATCGAGCTGTTGGAGGAGGCGCTCAACCACGCGAGCCACCTCAAGCCCCTCTGGGAGCGCATCCGGGTCAAGGAAGAGGGCGGCCGCTCGCTCATCGGCCTGCCCATCAGCAGCAAGGTCACCGACGACACCTGCGACAACCACGCGCGGCACCTCTGGTCCCTGCTGAACGTGCTGGGCCTGCCCCTGGTGCCCTCGCCCATGGCGCTGCAGCGCTTCGACGTGGACGAGGACGACCTGCGGCCGCTCATCTACGTCAACGTGCCCGCCGGCAAGCGCAAGACCTAGCCGTCGCGCAGCGCCCTTCGGCGCCGCAGACCCAGCAAGAGCACCCACGCGAAGCCGCCCGACCCGTCGGCCCGGCAGCCTGATCCCGCGGCGGAGGAGCGATCCGAGCCGGGGAAGAAGGGCGGGTCGTCGAAGTCCGGCGAGCCGCTGTCGTCGTCGTCCGCTGGCTCCTCGGTCGCGTCGTCGTCGTCGGGGACGGCGCTGTCGTCGTCGTCCGGCGGCTCCTCGGTCGCGTCGTCGTCGTCGCCCTCGTCCGGTGGCGTGCAGGCCAGGGCCAGCTGGAAGCCGGAGGTGCCGCCGTCCCAGCCGTCCACGACCACGTGGTAGGTCGCCCCCTGCACGGCGTCGAAGGTCACCTGCTCGTCCGCGGTCGCGGAGCTCGTCGAGCCCGCCACGCAGTCCGAGGGGGCGCAGGCCTCACCGTCGGTCACGAAGAGATCCAGGTCCGCCGACAGACCGGTCATCGACACCGTCACCGGCTCGGTCGCCGCCGCGACGAAGGACCAGGCGATCTCCGGGCCCGAGTAGGTGAACTCGGTGCAGGCGTAGGCGAGCACGTCCGAAGCGGAGCCCGGGTCGTCGTTGCGGGCGGTGATCGGCTGGTTGCAGCTCAGCTCGGCCACCGCGGTGCAGGGGTCGGAGCCGTCGCAGGTCAGCGCCGGCAGGCCGCCGTGCACGCCCGGGTCCACCCAGTAGCCGGGGTCGGGGGAGCAGGGCCCCGCGAAGGGGTCGCGCTGGTCGCCGCCCTGCCGCACCTCGAAGTGCAGGTGCGGGCCGGTGGAGGCCCCCGAGCTGCCCACCTCGCCCAGCTTCTGGCCACAGACCACGGAGTCGCCCTCGGTCACCTCCAACGACCAGGTGCGCATGTGGGCGTAGTAGGTCTGTTTGCCGTCGGCGTGCACCAGCCGGACGTAGTTGCCGAAGCCGCCGCCGCCGGGGCACTCCCCGCTCGTGCAGTCGTCCGCGACGCCGTCGTTCGTGTAGTCCACGACCCCGTCGGCCGCCGCCACGATGTCGCGCCCCACCGCCATGCTGTCGAAGCCGCCGATGCCGAAGTCGCTGCCCCGGTGCCCCGAGTAGTAGGTGGAGCCGCAGTTCCAGTCCTGGCCGCCCTGGTCCTTGTAGGCGGTCGGGTAGAAGGAGGCCGCATCCGCGGAGCTGCTGGGGAAGCGGTAGGCCTGGGCCACGGCGGGGCCCGGCAGCGCGAGCAGCAGCACGATCCAGCAGGACTTGATGTGAGCGCCCAAGGCCGAGCCCCTCTCGACGGGGATCATGCCCTGCGCGAGACGCGACGCCACGGGATCAGTGCCGCTCCTGCAGGGTCTTCAGCTCCTGCTCGGCCCGCTCCAGGCGCTCGTTGAGGGCCTTCAGCTTCGCCTTCAGCTCGCCGTCGGTGGGGTCCGGCTCGCTGTCCTTGCGCGTGCGGATCGCCTCGATGGAGCGGTCGATGGACTCGAGCACCCCCTGGATGTCCTCGCGGGGTCGGGCCGCCTGCAGCGCGCGCACGGAGCGGTCGTCGCCGACACGCCCGAGCACCGAGATGGCTTTCTGTCGGGCCCGCAAGTGGCGGTCGAGGAGCATGCGCTCGGCGTCGCGGGCGAGCCCTCGGCGGAGGCCATCGCGCTCCGCCACCGACGCCTTGTTGATGAGCTTCAGGGACGCGTCGTAGGCCGCCATGCGGGCGTTGTGGGTGACCCCGCGGGCCCGCAGCGACTCCAGCGCAGCCACGTCTTCCGCCCTCCCCCAGCGCCCCAGCACCTGCGCGGCGGCGGCCTGGAGGAAGTGCTGCTCGGTGGCGGCCGTGCGCAGCGCCGCGAAGGCCCGGCGGCGGGAGCCGTCCTCCTCGAGGCGGCCCAGCGAGCTCAGCGCCTTCGCGCGCACGTCGACCACCGGATCGGCGCGCAGCGCCTCGGCCAGCGCGTCGATGACGGCGTCGCGAGGCAGGGACTCCCCGAGCCTCTCGGCCACCAGCTCCCGGATGTAGGAGTCGGGATCGTCGAGCAAGGTCAGCAGGACATCGAAGTCGGCGTCGGACTTCCAGGACGCGAGCAGTTCGATGACCGACGTCCTCAGGCCGGCGTCACCGGCTGCATCGCTCGCGGTGGCCGTGACCCAGGCGCGGACAGCGTCGTCCGGCTTCAGGGTCTGGAGCCGGGCCAGCGCGTCGATGCGCGCGTAGGGGAACTCGCTGCCCTGGAGCAGGGCCAGCCAGGCCGGCACGCCCTGATCGAACTCGATCTGGGCCATCAGGCCCCCCCGCGGATCGAGGGCGACGTAGCTCAGCTCCCCGGGAAGCGGCAGGGTCGCGGACGCGGACGCGGCGTCCATCCACACCCGGTGCACCACC
Source organism: Deltaproteobacteria bacterium (assembly GCA_029261955.1). GTDB lineage: Bacteria > Myxococcota_A > UBA796 > UBA9615 > UBA9615 > CALCXL01. Next base: position 11,135 of record JAJDAI010000942.1, read on the forward strand.
GAGCCCGCGCTGGTGGCGACCTCGACATCCAAGGGCAGGGTGAAGACCGGGGTCGAGCCCTCGGTGGGCTGGGCCTGCTTCACGCTCAAGCGCAGCACGCCGGCCTCGAGGTCGGGCTTCGCGGTCACGCTCAGCTCCGGGTGCCCCGGCAGGTTGACCCACTGGTCGAAGAACCAGCCCAGGTGCAGCCCGGTCTCGTCCTCGAAGGCGCGCCGCAGGTCGTCGGTCTCCACGAGGCCGTGCTGGTGCTCGCGGGTGTAGCGCTGCAGGCCGCGCAGGAAGTCCTCTTCCCCGAGCAGGCCCCGCAGCATCTGGAGCACGGAGGCCCCCTTGCCGTAGGGGTTCGCAGCGCGCTTCCCGTCAGCCTGGTTGTAGAAGCGGCGGACCAGGGGCGCAGGCTTGTCGCCGTCCGCCTTCATCACGCCCTGGAAGCGGCGGCGGGTGCTGCGCGCGCCTGCATAGTCCCCGAAGCTGTGCTCGGCCCAGAGCTGCGAGGCGAAGGTCGCGAAGCCCTCGTTCAGCCACATCTCGCGCCAGGTCCGGCAGGTCAGCTGGTCGCCGTACCACTGGTGGCCCAGCTCGTGAGCGATCACCCACTCCGCCCGCTGTCGGCTCCGGTGCACCTCGGCGCCGTGCAGCAGGCGCGCGTCCAGGATGGTGGCCGCCGTGTTCTCCATGCCGGTGTAGAGGAAGCGCTGGATGAAGACCTGGTTGTAGTCGCCGTAGGGGTAGGGCACGCCGGTCTTCGCGCCGAGCACGTCCATCATCTCCGCCGTGCGGGCGACGGTGAGCCCGGCCACGTCCTTGTCGGTGCCCGGGGGCACGAAGGTGGACAGGGTGCCGCCGCTCCAAGGCGCCTCGTGGCGCTCGTAGGGGCCGACTGCGAGCATGATCAGGTAGTTGACGAGGTCGCCGCCCTGGAGCGCCCAGTGCCAGCGCTGCCAGCCCGCCCGCTCAGGATCCGGGACCCGTTCCTTCAGGGTGCCGTTGGAGACCGCGGTGTAGCCCTCGGGCGCCGAGATCCAGGCCTCGAAGGTGAAGCGGTCCCGCGGCCCGTCCCAGGAGGGGAACCAGTGGCGGTGGTCTCTGGCTTCGCCCTGGGTCCAGGCCTCGTCGTAGGCGTCGTGGCCCTCGGGGGCGTCGCGCCGGAAGTGCAGGCCCGTGGTCGGCGTCGCCGAGTAGGTGGTGGCGACGAGGTAGGTCCGGCCCTGCTCCAGCGGCGGGGTCTGGATGCGCAGCTGGGTGGGCGCGAGCGTGAAGGGCACCGCGGCGCCGTCGAGGGTCACGGCCTCGACCACGAGGTTGATCTGGTCGAAGACGATCTCCTGCAGACCGGCCCGAAGCGCGCGCACCCGGTGGGTCGTCGTGCCCTGCACGCTGCCGGCCTCGATGTCGACGGCCACGTCCAGCACCAGGTGCTCGATGTCGACGCGGCGATCCCGCGCGACCGCGTCACGGCCCTCCGACTGAAGGTCCTGGGCGAAGGCCGGCGTGGCGAGGAGGGCGAAGAGGAGGAGCAGGCGCATGGCGGACGAATCTAGTTGGATGCGGGAACTCTGCGAAGCCGGCGGGCTCGAGATCGACGCAGCCTCCGGGCGGGCCAGGCCCCCAACTCCGCGTAGGATCGCCCGAGCCACCCGATCCGGGCGGCCACCCGATCCGCACCCGGAGCGATGTTGCGCCTCCTGTTCCTGCTCCTGCTGGCCGCCTGCGTCGAGGTCGGCGACGCCCCGCCCCCCGGCGCCGGCGCTCCCCCGCCCACGCCCACCCTGAGCATCCTGTCGCCGCTGGACGGCGAGGCAGTGCGGATCGAGCCCACCGCGGACCGCCGCGTGCCCATCGACATCGCGCTCACCGACTTCACGCTGCGCCCGCCTGGCACCTGCACCGCCGCCGATGGGCCCTGCGGGCACGTCGAGATCGGGGTGGCCGGCTGCGGCGAGCCGAACGGCATCGCCTCGGACAGCCCGGTCGGCGCCCGCCTCGGCGCCTGCGAGCAGGTCGAAGGCCAGCACACGATCGAGCTGCGCCTGCTCGACGACCGGGGCGAGGACCTCGGGGTCTCCGACTCCATCACCATCGACGCGTCCCTGCCGCCCCTGCTGGAGCGCGTGGGCGGCGAGGCGGAGGTCCTGGACACCGTCTCCGCGGTCCTCGATCTCCACGCCCTGCCCGACCGGGCCATCAACGGCTACCTGCACAACAGCAGCCTGGACCTGGGCCTGCTTTCGAGCTGCGCGGGCGAGGCGCTGCTGTCCCTGCTGAGCGAGGTGGTCTACGGCGAGACGCCGCTCGGCTGCCCGCCGCTCGACGCGATCTTCACCGACGAGCTCGGCTTCTCCGCCGCCGACTACGCCGACTTCCGACGGCACCTGCGCGACGCGCTGCTCTACCACGACGTCGCGCCCATCGACGCCGACGAGCTGCTGGCGCGGGTCGACGACGAGCTGCGCCCCCAGCTCGTCGCCGACGAAGACGACGACGCGAGCCTCTACCAACGCCTCGGCCGCCTCGGGAACATCGAGCTGGTGGTGCAGGACTTCGGCGGGCGCCTCATCGCCGACCCGCTGGTGGCCGGCTTCTTCGCCGACAGCGGCCAGCCCCCCGAGTACGCCGGACGCACGCAGACCTGCATCAGCCGCCTGGTCTGCGCGGTGGGGGCGGGCCCCTGCCGCTACGGGGAGGGCACCGAAGACGCGCTCGGCGGGGCGCCCTGCCGCTCCATGCTCGAATCCCACGAAGACATGCGCGCCCCGGCGGACGAGCCTGCGGGCACGCCCATCGCGCAGTCGCACTTCGACGTCGTCGTGAACCACCTCGTCGACGCCCTGGCCGAAGCGGGGGTCAGCGACGAGGACATCGGCGCCATCGGGATCGCGCTGGGCGGGACCTGCCCGGACATCGTCGCCCTGAGCCCGGCCTGCCCGGCGCCCTGAGCCGCCCCGTCAGTCGGTGAAGATCGCCGCCGCGTCCGCGCGGGCCACGTAGAACCAGCCCAGGGCCTGCATGCGCTGCCAGACGAGCAGCTCGCCGTCGGCGCCGATCCGGTAGCCCGCTTCGCCGTCGACGATGGACTCGACCACCTCGGCGTCGTCGAAGACCTGGAGCTGGAGCGCGCCGTCGGGCCCGCGCATGGCCGACCAGTCCGCGCCGAGGCCGCTGCGCACCGCGACCCGCCCCGCGTCGGTGACCAGGAAGGTCTCCCGCACCCCGGGCAGCTCGTCCAGGCTCAGCAGGTCGTCGATGATCGTGCGGAAGGTCAGCTCCATGCCCGCCACGCCGCGGAAGGTGCCGGTGTCGTCGTACACACCCGTCGTGAAGGGCAGCAGCAGCCCCTGGCCCTGCGCGTCCACGTAGGGGTTGCCCCAGCGCGGCCCCGCCTGGTGCGCACCGAGGCGGTACCAGGGTCGCTGGCGCGGGTCGTAGTCGGCGCCGTAGCCGCCCTTGCCCGGGAAGGCCGCGTGGATGCCGTCCTCGGTCGCGAAGAAGGCCCACACGATGGGCACGCCGGCCTCGGCCAGACGCTGCCGGCGGGCGGGGACATCCAGGAAGATGTCGGCCTCGTCGTGGCTGGCGAGCATCACCCGCTGGAAGTCGGTCCGCAGCAGCGCCATGCGCGCGACCTGGGGGCGCACGGACTCCAGGTCCACGCCCGGCGCGAGCCGGATGACCGGCCACTCGGTGCTGATGGACTTGCCGTAGCGGCCCGAGGGCGCGAAGTCCGGGGGCGCGAGCGTCGGGTCGTCGAAGGACGAGTCCAGGAAGAAGGGCGCCGCATCCGGCGGGGGCGAGGTCACCACCTGGTGCGCCGCGCCAGCGAGCTCGCGCAGCAGGCCCTGGAGCCGCAGGAACTCCTGGTCGATCCGCCCGGCCCGCTCCGCGACGAGGCTGAGCGCCCCGCCCAGGTGCTCCTGCCGCAGCTGGGCCTGCTCACGGACCTGCTGCTGGCGCACGAGGGACCAGGTGACGGCGAGCAGCGCCGTGACGATGAGGCTGAGGATCAGGATCAACGTCTGGGCGCGGTTCCGGCTGATCCAGCGGAGCAGCGCCTGCATCGGGGCGTCCGGCTGCGCGAGCACGGCGTCGCCGTCCAGGTAGCGCCGCACGTCGCGGCCCAGCTCCCCCACGGAGGCGTAGCGGTCATCGGGCTGCGACTCTGTCGCCTTGCGGATGATGGCCTTCAGCTCCCGCGGCACCGACACGCCGGGCGCCTTGCTCTCGCAGGGCGCGACGTCCCCGCCCTGGGCCGCGCGCAGCGCCGCGCCGGAGCCCACCCCCCGGTTCGCGGGCTGGAGGCAGACCAGCTCGTAGAGCAGCAGCCCCAGGCTGTACTGGTCGCTGCGCTGGTCGAGCGTCTTGTCGCCGTTGGCCTGCTCGGGCGACATGTAGCGCGGGGTGCCGATCACGGCGCCATCGTGGGTGTCGAAGGCGCCCGTCGCCCCCTCGTCGCCGCTGTTCTCCAGCTCGTCGCCGATGGTCGCGTCCGCCTGCGGCTCCCGGACAGCCCGGGCGATGCCCCAGTCCATCACGTAGACCTCGCCCCAGTCGCCGATCATCAGGTTGTCGGGCTTCAGGTCACGGTGAACGATGCCGCGCTCGTGGGCGTAGGCCAGCGCGGCGCAGATCTTCAGGAAGAGGTCCAGCCGGCGCGGCAGGGCGTGATCGGGGTCGACGTGGTCCGACTCCACCAGCTCCAGCGTGCGCTTCAGGTACTCCTTGAGCGTGCGCCCCTGCACCAGCTTCATGGCGGCGACCGGCGCGTCCTCGGCGTCGTACTCCACCCCGTAGATGGGCACGATGTTGGGGTGGTCGAGCTGGGCCGTGATCTGCACCTCGCGCAGGAAGCGCTCGAGCATCCGCGCGTCGGTGGCGTGGTGGGCGAGCAGCCGCTTGATGGCCACCTTGCGCTTCAGCTCGCGCTGCTGGGCCAGGTGCACCGAGCCCATGGCCCCCTTGCCCAGCATGCCGAGCAGCAGGTAGCGCTCGGTGAGCGAGTCCTGCTCGTCCTCCTCGGGCGCCTGCATGGCGTCGGTGCTCATCAGGTGCAGCTCGCCGCCCACGAGCAGGCTGCGCCAGGTCGACTCGTCGATGAGCCTGGTGTCGCGCAGCCAGGTCACGAAGGGATCGAGATCGGGCCCACCAGAGCCACCGGACACGATCCAGTCGGCCCAAAGCATGTCGACCTCCTGCTCCTCGATGGGCAACAGGGGCTTGATGTCTTCGAGTTCCACCCGATCTCTCCCGAGTGCGCACGGTACCAGGGGAGGTGGGGCCGCCGCAGCCGCGAGCCCGGGCACAGCGGCTCAGGTCTGCAGCGGCCTTCGGCGCACCTCGACCCGGTGGACCCGCTGGCGGCTGCGCGCGACGACCCGGAACTCGAAGCCGCCCGCGTGCACGACCTCGTCCAGGACCGGCAGCCCGCCGGCCAGGTGCACGACCAGGCCGCCGACGCTCCGGTAGTCCCCGTCGGGCAGCTCGACCTTCAGGAAGAGGGCGAGCTCGTCGGCGTCGGCCGTGGCGTCCACCAGCCAGCTGTCCGGCCCGAAGGCCTGGATCGCCGGGGAGCCGCCCAGGTCGTCGCTGATCTCGCCGACCAGCTCCTCGACCACGTCCTCGATCGTCGCGATGCCCGCCGTCGTCCCGTCCTCGTGCAGCGCCACGGCGAAGTGCTTCCCGGTCCGCTGCATCTCCCGCAGCAGCTCGACGATCCGCATGCTCTGCGGCACCACCAGCACCGGCCGGCGCAGCTCCCCGGCCACGACCTGCTCGTCCTGCGAGACGGCCGCAGCCAGGTCCTGGAGGCGCACGACGCCAGCCAGTCGGTCGAGGCTGCCCTCGTGCAGCACCAGGCGCCGCAGCCCCGCGGTGATCGCGAGGTCCAGGGCGCTGTCCACCGGCTCGTCGACCCCCACGGCCTTGATGTCCCGGCGGGGCACGAGGATGTCCTTCACCTCCATGTCCCCGAATTCGAAGGAGCGCGCGAGCAGCACCGCATCCGAGCGGTCGATCGTGCCGTCGGAGGCGGCCTCCTCGGCCATCTTGATGAGCTCCTCCTGCGAGACCGCAGACCGCGCGATGCCCTCGCCTGGCGCCTGCAGGTCCGCGAAGGCCACGAGCACCGCGACGAAGGGCCTCATCACCGCCGTGAGCACCACCAGGGGTCCCGAGACCGCGGTCGCGACGCGCAGCGGCTGCCGCAC
>JAJDAI010000943.1 GCA_029261955.1 Deltaproteobacteria bacterium
CGACACGTCGATGGCGCGCGACGGCATCGCTGGCATGGCCCAGGGCATGGACGTATCCATTGAGGAGGCCTACCGCATCGCGATGCAGGAGGTGCCCCTCGGCCGCATGAGCCAACCCGCCCACATTGCGGGCCTCGTCGCCTGGCTGCTGTCCGAGGACGGCACCGGGGTGACGGGCCAGGCCCTCGACATGAACAACGGCGCCTTCATGAGCTGACCGGCCCCCAGCCGGTCCCCCCGCCCACGACGACCGATGGAGTCACCCGTGCCCGAGCCCCTCAGCCACGACCCCGAGCAGATCGACTGGTTCAACACCGTCTTCATCCTCGCGCTGCCCGCGATCGCCCTCGCGAGCACCGGTTGGTACGTGCTGTCGGTCGGCCTGGGCTGGCAGGAGGTGGTCGCGGCCGTGATCCTCTGGTTCATGACCGGCCTGGGCATCACCGCGGGCTACCACCGGCTCTTCTCGCACCGCACCTACAAGGCGAAGACCGGCGTGCGCTGGGCCCTCTCGTTCCTGGGCGCCGCGGCAGCCCAGAACAGCGTCATCGCCTGGGCCTCGGACCACCGACGGCACCACAGCTACGTGGACAGCGAGAAGGACCCCTACGCGGCGACGCGGGGCTTCTGGTGGTCCCACATGGGCTGGGTGATGCGCAAGGGCTACTGGGGCACCGACAACTACAGCAACGTGCCGGACCTGCGGAAGGACCCCGTGCTGCGTTTCCAGCACGACTACTACCCGCTGGTCGCCCTGGCCGTGAACCTGCTGCTCGTGCTGGCCGCGGGCGCGCTGACCGGCCGCTGGCTCGGCATGTTCATCATCGCCGGCATTCTGCGCGTGGTCGTCGTGCAGCACTTCACCTTCTTCATCAACTCGCTCGCGCACCTCTGGGGCAGCCAGCCCTGGAGCTCAGCGAACACGAGCAAGGACAACTGGGCGCTGAGCCTGCTGACCCTCGGCGAGGGCTACCACAACTACCACCACAGCTTCGAGTCGGACTACCGCAACGGCGTGCGCTGGTACGCCTACGACCCCAGCAAGTGGTTGATCTGGGCGATGTCCCGACTGGGCCTGTCCCACGACCTCAAGCGCACGCCCGAAGACATCGTGCTGCGGAAGCGCTTCGAGGAGGGGCAGCGGACCCTGAGCGAGCGCCTCGGCGGCTGGGGTGAGGCCAAGGCGGAGGCCTGGGCCGGCAAGATGAATCAGGGACGCGACGAGCTGGTCTCCCGCTTCGAGGCGCTCAAGGACCAGATGTCCGCGAGCCAGCTGGAGCTGGGCGAGAGCGCGGATGAGTTCCAGCGGCGCCTCCAGGAGAAGGTGTCGGACTGGAAGGGCCAGCTTGCCTTCCAGGCCGAGGACCTGCGCCTCCAGCTGCTGGAGCAGATCCGAGCCGCCGAGGAGTCCCTCGAAGAGGCCCTGGCCGAGCTGAAGACCCGCCGCCAGGAGCTGCGCCGGGGCGGCAAGACCGCCGACCGCGCCCAGATCCGCGAGATGAAGATCGCCCTGCGCCGCGCCCGCCGCTCCGCCCGCCGCGCCCTGCGTGGCTGGGAGCAGGCGGTGGACCGCTACCGCGAGCAGTTCGACGGGCTCCCCTCCCCGGCCTGATCAGGGCAGCTGGACGGGCTCGAACGAGTCCAGCTTGTGGAAGTCCGGCTGCTCGCCCCCCGGCGGGTGGCAGGCCAGGTAGCGCCGCTGCGCCCCCTCCCCGTGGATCGCGTAGGCGTTGACGCGGTGCGGCCCCTCGGGGATCAGCGCCCTCGGCAGCCGCGCAGTGCCCACCCAGTGGGTCCCGGAGCGCGCGCAGACGTAGGGCAGCGGCAGGCCGCTCTGCACGACCTTGCGCTGCCCGTGCAGCACCAGGACCAGGTGGTGGCCGTGCGGCCCCAGCTCCACCTCGACGTAGCGCTCGTCCGAGCCGAGCAGGAACAGCTCCACGACCTCGTGATTCCACAGCAGCGGGGTCGGCCCCGGGCGGGCCGAAGGCGCGGGATCGCGGTGCCAGGGAGCCACGACCTCGATGACGAGGTGCTCGCCGCCGTCGCGCAGGCTGAGGGTCGCGCGCTCGTCGGGCCCCAGGACCTCGCCGTCCCAGGTGGAGCCGACGACCAGCTTCATCCGAGCTTGCGCGCGATCGTGATGCCGTCGCGAATGGGCAGCATCACCTGTTCGACCCGCGGATCCGCCTTCACGTACTGGTTGTATTCTGCGAGCGCAACTGCCGAATCCTCTTCAGGATTCAAGACCGTCCCACTCCACAGCACGTTGTCGCTGACGATCACCCCGCCGGGGGGCATGCGCTCGATCAGGGCGTCGTGGTAGCCGCGGTAGCCGGCCTTGTCTGCGTCGATGAAGGCGAAGTCGAAGGGCCCACCCTCGGCCACGATCGTGTCGATGGCCGGCCCGAGCACGAGGCGGATCTTGTGCCCCCAGGGGGCCTCGTCCCAGTAGCGCTGGGCGATGGCTGTGGTCTCGGGGTTGATGTCGCAGCAGATCAGCGTGCCGTCGTCGGGCAGCCCCTCGGCGATGCTCAGCGCGGAGTAGCCGGTGAAGGTGCCGATCTCGATCGCCCGCTTCGCGCCACAGAGCCGCACGAGCATCTTCAGCAGGCGTCCCTCCATGGGGCCGACCTGCATGCGCGCCATGTCGACGTCGCGGTAGGTCTCCTCACGCAGACGCTCGTAGAGCTCGGGCAGCGTATCGCTGTGCGCGATCGCGTAGTCCTCGATGTCCTCGGGTACGAACTTCACGAACACTCCTCACCCCAGGGCGAAGCCGGGATGTGTGGCTTGGCCCCGGGTTGGGGAGGTTATTCGATCTCGGCCAGCAGCCCGCGCATGGACGCCTTCGCGTCGCCGAACATCATCCGCGTGTTCGGCCTGAAGAACAACGGGTTGCCGACGCCGGCGTAGCCCGCGGCCATGCCGCGCTTGCTCACGACGACCGTCTTGGACTTCCAGACCTCCAACACGGGCATGCCGTAGATGGGGCTGGCGGGGTCGTCGAGCGCGCCGGGGTTGACGATGTCGTTGGCACCGATGACCAGCACGAGGTCCGTGTCCGGCAGGTCGGCGTTGATCTCGTCCATCTCCAGGACGATGTCGTAGGGCACGCCGGCCTCCGCCAGCAGCACGTTCATGTGCCCCGGCAGCCGACCCGCGACGGGGTGGATGGCGAAGCGCACGTTCTTGCCTTCGAGGCGCAGCGTCTGCGTGAACTCGGCGACCAGGAACTGGGCCTGCGCGACCGCCATGCCGTAGCCCGGCACGATGACGATGGACTTCGCGTCCCGCACCAGCTGGCCGACCCCGGGCACCTCGAGCGGCGTGACCTCGCCCTCGACGGCCTTCGCCTCCGAGGGCTTGCCGGCGTCGCTGCCGAACCCGCCGAAGACCACGTTCCAGATGGAGCGGTTCATGGCCTTGCACATGATGTAGCTGAGGATGGCGCCGCTGGAGCCGACGAGGGCGCCGGGGACGATCAGCAGGTCGTTGCCGAGCATGAAGCCCGCCGCCGAGGCGGTCCACCCGCTGTAGCTGTTGAGCAGCGAGACCACGACAGGCATGTCCGCGCCGCCGATGGCCACGACCATGTGCACGCCCAGCGCGCCGGCGATGATGGCCATCAGGATCAGGGACAGCACCGCGCCGCCGGGCTCCGCCTTCACGAAGGGGATGGCGATCAGCACCATGCCCACGATCATCGCGAGGTTGAGCAGGTGGCGGTT
>JAJDAI010000944.1 GCA_029261955.1 Deltaproteobacteria bacterium
GCCACGCCGTGCAGCTGACCGGATTGGAGCCTGACACCCGCTACTTCTACGCGGTCCACAGCGGCCCGACGATGCTGGCTGGCGGCGAGGATCACTGGTTCCGCACCGCCCCGGAAGTCGGCTCCCGCGGGCCGGTCCGCATGTGGGTGCTGGGCGACTCCGGGGTCAGCACGCTGGCCCAGTTCCGGGTCCGCGACGCGATGATGGACCTCGTCGGCGACACGCCGGCCGACCTCTTCCTGCACGTCGGCGACATGGCCTACACCGACGGCACCGAGGCGGAGTTCACGACGAACTTCTACACCCCCTACGCGGACATCCTGCGCAACGTCCCCATCTGGCCGGCGATGGGCAACCACGAAGGCCACAGCTCGCTCTCCTCCACCGAGAGCGGCCCCTACTACGACGGCTACGTGCTGCCGCGGGCGGGCGAGGCGGGCGGCCTGCCTTCGGGCACCGAGGCCTACTACGCCTTCGACTACGCCAACGCGCACTTCGTGGTGCTCGACTCCTTCGACAGCCCCCGGGAGACCGACGGCGCCATGCTGACCTGGCTGGAGCAGGACCTCGCGGCGACGGACCAGGAGTGGATCATCGCCTACTGGCACCACCCGCCCTACTCCAAGGGCAGCCACGACAGCGACGCAGAGGGCCTGCTCATCGAGATGCGCGAGAACGCGGTGCCCATCCTCGAGGCAGCCGGCGTCGACCTGATGCTGTCGGGGCACAGCCACATCTACGAGCGGTCCTACCTGCTGGACGGCAGCTACGAGACGCCCTCGACCGAGGCCGGCATCATCGACTTCTCGGACGGGCACCCCGACGGCGACGGGCCCTACCGCAAGTCGGAGGTCGTGACCCCGCACGAGGGCGCCGTCTACATCGTCGCTGGGCACGGCGGCTCCCCGGTGGACCAGTCGGGCCTGCACCCCGTCATGCACACGGTGGAAGCCGCCAACGGCTCCCTCATCGTCGATCTGCAGGCGAACACCCTGCACGTGCGCAACCTGCGGCAGGACGGCCAGATCACGGACGAGGTCGCCATCATCAAGGGCGACGCCCTGCTGCTGGAGTCCCCCGACGGCGAGCGCGACCTGCGCCCCGGCGACTCGGTGGCCGTCACCTGGAAGACCTTCGGCGACATCCCCACGGTCGACCTGTCCTTCAGCTGCGACGACGGCGACAGCTGGCACCTGCTCGCCGACGACCTCGACAACGACGAGACCTTCACCTGGCCCGTGCCCGCCGTGGAGACCCCCGCGGGTCGCTTCCGGGTGGCGGACTCGAGCAACGCCGACCGCTTCGATGACAGCAGCGCGCCCTTCGCCATGGGGGACCGCGTGCCGCTCCTGCTGTCCGAGTTCGGCTCCCGCTGGCGCTGGCAGACGGGCACGGACCACGGCAGCGCCTGGCTGGACGCGGACTTCGACGACGCGGGCTGGGGCGCCGGCGACGGGCAGCTGGGCTACGGCGACGGCGACGAGGCCACCGAGCTCCCCATCCCCGTCACGCCCAACCCCACGACCTACTTCCGCCGCGTCGTCGACATCGACGGGCCGGTCAAGGGCGGGCAGCTGAGGGCGATCTTCGACGACGGCATCGCGGTGTGGGTCAACGGACAGCTCGTCGCGCAGGCCAACGTGGACGATGGCTTCGGCTACGAGACGTGGGCCAGCGCGCAGTCGCTCGAGAACCAGCGGCTCGACGCGGAGATCCCCTACTGGGAGAGCCCCTTCGTGATCGGCGAGAACGTCATCGCCGTCGCCATCAAGCAGGTCCAGTCGGCCAACGCCGACCTCAGCTTCGACCTGCGCATGACCGCCACGCCCGACGGCGAGCTCACGACCGTGCCCTGTGCCCAGTGGCCGCCGCCCCCCGAGGTCCCGGACGAGGAGGGCTGCGGCTGCGAAGATGCGTCCGCCGCGCTGCTGTTCCCCCTGCTCTTCCTGGCGCGCCGGAGGACCCACCGATGAGCCGCCTGCTCCTGATCTGCCTCCTCTGCGTCGGCTGCGCCGCGCGCGGCGACGACGACGACTCCGCAGGGGACGACGACGACTCCACCGAGGCGCCCTTCGACGTCCAGGGCGGCAGCTGGTCCTTCTCCCTGGTGGAGATCCTGGCCGATCAGTGCGGGCTCTTCGGCACCGCCCAGGCGGGCGCGGATCTGGGCACGACGACGATCGCCGTGACCGAGCCCGGGGTCTTCGTGATGACCGACTCCGACGGGCAGATCTTCGACTGCGCGGTGGACGCCGCCGGCCTCGCGGACTGCGTCGCGCAGGAGTTCCGGGAGGTCATCCAGGACGCGCTGGACGCGGAACTGGTCCGCATCGGCGGCCGCAGCGCGGACCTCTCGGCCGAGCCGATCACCTTCATCGCGTCCAACACCGACGACTGCGAAGGCGAGGACTGCGACATCATCGCGGGCGAAGGCGGCTACACCTTCCCCTGCACCGTCGAGTGGTCGATGACCGCTGCGCCCTAGTGGTACTCGACGCCCAGCGCGTCCAGCAGCGTGCCCCGCACGATCTCCAGATCGACGCGCGCCTTGAGCCCCTGCACCTGCGCCGCCACCTCGGCCTGCCGCGCCTCCTCCAGCGCCTGCTGCGCCTCGAGCACGTCCCGCAGCGTGCTGCGCCCCGCCTGGTAGGTCGCCTCGGCCGCGTCCGCGTTGCGTGACGCCAGCTCGGTGCGCACGCCGGCGACCTGCACCTGCTGGTCGTAGGACCCGATGGACCGGAAGGCCGACTCGACCCCCGCCAGCACGTCCTGCTCCGCCGAGTCCACCATCAGCTGCGAGCGCTCGACGTCGAGCTTCGCGGCCTGCATCGAGTGGATCGCCCCCAGATCCGGCAGCGGCATCACGAACTCGACCCCCAGGCGGAAGTCGGGGAACTTCGTCTCGCTGATGTCCTGCAGCGCCTCGACCTGGTCGCTGCCACGACCGCTGACGGCGAGCGCCGCCGTCAGGTCCAGGTCCGGCAGCAGCTCATGCCGCGCCGCCCGCTGATCGATGAAGCCGTTCTCCAGCTGGTGCCGCTGGAGCACCAGGTTCGGGTTCCGCTCCAGGGCCACCTGCAGCGAGCGCTCGCGGTCCCGCGCCGGCAGGGCCGACGTGATGCCTTCGATGGGGCGAAGCGCCCGGCGGAAGCGCTCGTCGCTGGGCCCGATGCCGAGCAGCAGCTTGAAGGACTGCTCCATCTCCTCGGCCGTGCGCAAAGCCTCGAGCAGCTCCGCGGAGCGGGTCGCGACGGTCTCGTCGATGCGGAAGACCTCGATGGGCGCGAGGTCACCGGCCGCGATGCGGGCCTGGGTCACGCCGCGCTGCTCCTCGGCCAGCCGCTTGCTGATGCGCTTGATCTCGACGTTCCGCCGCAGGGCCACCAGGTCCCAGTAGTACTTGAGGACGTTGGCCACGACGTTCGCGACGTCCTGGTCCCGCATCAGCTCCACGGAGCTCAGCGCGACCTTGGCCTTGCCGACCCCGCGCAGCTGGTACTGCGGGTCGATGCCCTGGAGCAGGCTCTGGTTGATGTTCAGGGAGATGTTCGACCAGGCGGTCTCGAACTCGGTGGGCTCCTGCCCCTCGAACAGCGCCGCGTCGGCCTCGTCGTAGGCCTCGAGCGTGGACGTGGTGGAGAAGCCGCCCTGCGCCCAGTTCAGCGTGACGTTCGTGCCCGTGAAGAGGTTCGTGCCCAGGCCGACGTTGTAGCTGCCCTGGTTGCTGTCGTTGCGCTGCCAGAAGCGGATGGAGCTGATCTGCTCCAGGGACTCGGTCTTCGAGGGCTGGAAGTTCGCCCCGGCCATCAGGTAGGGCAGGAAGGGGGCCCAGCTCGCCTTCAGGCGGAAGGTCGCGGAGTCGAACTCCTTCACGCGGGCCTGGAGCCCCAGGTTGTCGGCCAGGGCGTCGCGGATCGCGTCCCGCACGCCCAGCTGGCGGGCCTCCGGACCGATGGACGCCAGCCCTTCGATGGCGGCGGCGTCCTCCTCGGTCGGCGCGGCGAGGGCCAGGCCGGGCATCAACATCAGGATCAACAGGAGTCTCATGAACCCTCCTTCGCCACCGAGAGCACGCGGCCCCGGCGGAGCAGCCCGATCAACAGGGCCTTCAGGTCATCGAGGTAGGTGTAGAAGAGCGGCACCAGCACGAGGCTGAGCACGGTGCTGGCGATGAGCCCGCCCGTCACCGAGCGACCGAGCGGGTAGTAGGGGATGCCGACGATGCCGGAGTCCCCCAGCGCCATGGGCAGCAGGCCGACGATGGTCGTCGCGGCGGTCATCACGATGGGGCGGAAGCGCTCGCGGCCGGCGAGGATCAGGGCCTCGTCGCGCGGCACGCCATCGAAGCGGTGTTGCTGGACGCGGTCCACGAGCACGATGGCGTTGTTGACCACAATCCCCACCAGGATGACCAGCCCGATCCCGGCCATCATCTCGAAGGTCGTGCCCGTCAGCCACAGCGCCCAGTAGACGCCGACGAAGGCGAAGGGGATGGACGCGAGCACGGCCAGCGGCGTCCAGAAGCTCTCGAAGAGCATGCCCATGAGCAGGAAGACGAAGCACACGCTCATCAGCAGCGCGAAGCTGCGCGCCCGGTCCTGCTCCGCCAGATCGTCCAGCCGCCGGCCCTGGTTCCAGGTGTAGCCGCGGGGCAGCTTCAGGTCGCCGAGCGCCGCGCCGA
>JAJDAI010000945.1 GCA_029261955.1 Deltaproteobacteria bacterium
CGCCCGGCTGCTCCTGACCGACCCGCGCTTCGCCTTCGTGGACGAGCCGGACAGCGGCCTGGACCCGGTGTCGCAGCACGACGTGCTCGGCGAGCTCCGGGCTGCGGTCGACCTCACGGGCATGGGCATGCTCGTCGTGACGCACAACGCCATGCTCGCCAACCGCTACGCCGATCGCCGGCTGCTGCTCCAGGACGGGAGGCTGCATGCGGCTTGAGCTGCTGATGATGGTGTCGCTGCTCGGCTGCCCCTCGGGGAGCAGCGCGCCGCCGGAGAGCTCGGGGTCGGTGGCCAACCGGTCCTGCCACCGAGACGTGCGCGGTGACCTGCAGACCATCACGAAGCACCTGGACAAGGGCCGCGTCGAGGACGCCCGGCTCTACGTCGAGGCGCTCGCCTCCTGCCGCGACGCACAGGCCCTGCCTCAGTACTTCGACCTGGCCGGCCAGGTGGCAGAGACCCGCGGCGACCTCAATGGCGCCTGGCGGGCGGCCAAGAGCGCGCTCGCGCTTGCGGTGCAGGCCGACGACACCGAGTCCGCGAAGCGCTGGGCCGTGCAGCTCGCCCGCTTCGAGTCCGACTACGTGTGGATCCAGGTGCTGCCCGGCGAGGTCGAGCGGCCCCCGATCCGCTACGCCGGCGCCGTGATCGACGATCCGACCATGCGCCAGCTGGAGGACGTCGCCCAGGGCAAGACCGTCTGGAGCCGCGCCGGCGCGCAGGGATTCTGGATCTTCCCCGGTCGCTACAAGGTCGGCAGCAGCCTGCAGACGCTGCAGGCCGGCCAGGTCGTCATGCTCTCCGCCCGTTCGCCTGGAGGTGCCCCGTGAACCGCATTCTGCTCGCGCTCCTGCTCGTCCCGATCTTGAGCGCGGCCGCCCCGCTGACCGTCCACGTCAAGCTCGTCTCGGACGTGCCCGAGATGGCGGGCAAGCAGGTGCAGCTGCCGCTCTGGGCGCCGGGCGGTACGCCTCGCCTCGTCCACGAGATGACCGACCGCGACAAGAGCACCCTGCTGCGCATCGTGACGGTGCAGGGCGCGGCCTTCGCCGAGCAGTCCGTGCCGGGAGCGGGCTCCTCGCGCCTGGAGTCGCTGGGGGCGGGGGCTGCGCGCGCCGACACGCAGGCCGCCTGGTGGGACGAGGGCACGCTCTTCTTCGTACGCTCCGTGGGCGGCAGCTCGAGCCTGCACTACTTCGACGGCGTGCCGCGCGAGCTGGTCGGGCTGCCGGGCCGGGTCGAGGAGGTCGTCGCCGACGAGCCCCGCGGGCACCTCTTCGTGACGATGGAGGACGCCAGCGGCCTCGACGTGCACCGCCTCAGCGGTGAGGGCTTCACCGAGGAGCGGCGCCGGCTGACGCGCACCCAGACCGAGGTGGAGAACTCCCTCGCCGTGGAGCGCAGCAGCGGTCGCCTCCACTTCGTGCGCACCGGCTCCAACGCCACCTCGCTCGGGCAGGCCGGCTTGGAGGAGCTCTCGGCCACCGACGGCCCCAGCTCGGCTGGCCTGCGCGCCTACGAGCTGCTCAGCCTGGCCGCGGCCCCGGGCAGCGACGCCCTCGTGCTCTACGCGCGCGTTCCCGCCGGCGCCGACGTCGAGAATTCCAGCTACGTGCTGCTCGAGCTGGTCGATGGCAAGGTCACGGTGCTGGCTCCGGGTGTCTTCCTGCCTCCCGGCCTCGCGCCGCCCCCCGCGTTGTCGCACGACGGCAAGCACGTCTACTACGTGCTCGCGGATCCGGCCGGCGGGAACCCCGTGCGCCGCATCGAGCGCGCGAGCCGCACATCGGAGGCCTTGGACCTGCCGACTCGAGGAAACCAGGAGGTGGCCGTTTCCGCCTACCCCGACGCATCGGGCAAGATGGTGCCGTGGGTGGCCGTGGTGGCCGTGGGAGACGAGAAGGGGCAGGACGTGAGGAACCACCTCTACATCGGCCCGCTGGGCGAGTGGTCGGGGTGGTAGGAGGAAGACCGTGAGGCAGCTGACGCTGTTGCGATCCGGTGTGAAGGAGGCGGAGTTCCGCCTCGACCTGCCCGACGTGATCATCGGACGAGGCCGCAGTGCCCACGTCCGCCTCGATGGAAACCCCATGGTGAGCCGCCAGCACGCCGTCGTGCGCGAGCGGGGCAACGGGCACGTCGTGGAGGACCTCGGTGGCGCCAACGGCACCTGGGTCAACGGCCACGCGGTCGACGTCCACGTGCTGCGGCCCGGCGATCACATCGTGCTCGGCGAGGACACGCTGCGCTACGACTTCGCGGTCGCCACCGCGACCAGCCTGAGGGCGAGCGTCACGGGATCCCAGAGCCCGGTGGACGGGACGATGGGCACCTCCGACGGCCTCGAGGCCATCGAAGAGCTGGACGAGGCCGCCTTGGGCTCCGTCGAGGAGCTGGGCGAGGTCCGAGAGGCCCGCCGCGAGCAGGCCCCGGCCCCCATGACCGCCGGCCCGCTGCCCGGCGGCGCCGAGCGCACAGCGGTGGCCAGCCGAGACGAGCTGGAGCGCCTGCTGGCCGAGATGGTGCTGCGCCGCGGGCCCCACCTGGTGGTCGTCGGCAGCGATCCCGAGATCGTGCACCCGCTGCCCGAGGGCGGCTTCGCAGTGGGACACACCGACGCCTGCGTCGTGCGCCTCAAGGGCTCGCGCTGGCTCCGGCCGGGCAAGGTCGCAGGCCGCTTCGTGAAGCAGGCGGCGGGTTGGTGCCTGGTGCCCGAGTCGCCCTTCTGGAACCCGGTGCTCTTCAAGGGACAGAAGCTCCCGCGCCTGCGTCCGCTCAGCCACGGGGACGAGCTGGCCTTCCGGGGGCTGTCCCTGCGCTACTCGCGGGGCGAGGATCGCTAGAGCGCTTCCTCCGGATCGACGCGGAAGATGCCGCAGTCGCTGGAGACGATGAGCCGCCCCTGGGCGTCGCTGGCGAGGCTGCGGGTCTGGCCGCAGAGCGCGAGGGCCTGTCGCTGGCTCGGGTCGCGCGCGTCGATGGCCCAGAGGGTGCCCGAGTAGGAGGCTGCGGCCCAGACGATGCCGTGCACGGGATCGTGGTGCAGCGCGCGGATGCCGAAGCTCAGCGGGACCTGGTCCAGCGGCTCCAGCGTGTCGGGCGCGAGCCGCAGGACCCGGCCTTCGAGGAAGCGTGACACCCAGACGCTCTCGGACTCGGGCACGAACTGGGCTGACCAGTTGAAGGGGCCCACGAGCCGCTCGGCGAGCACCTCACCCTCGGGCCAGGACCAGGCGCGCACCGCGGCGTCCTCCCAGAGCGCGACGCCGTAGAGCCGGTCGTTCTGTGCGTCGAAGGAGCCCGCCTCCAGGCGTTGGCCCAGGGGGACCTGGCGGTCGATGCGGCGCTCGCCGGGGCGCAGGACCTCGGCGTTGGGCGAGTTTTCGCAGCCGAGCAGGACCTCGTCGTCGCCCACGGGGATCCAGGCGGAGGCCCAGCAGGAGGGCAGGGGGATGTAGGCCGCGTCCGCTCCGCCGCCGGGGCCCTCGCTCGTGGACCGGGGCCCGGCGGCTCCCTCCACCGCGAGCAGGACCAGCTGGGCCTCGTCGGTCCAGGCGGAGACCGCCGCGAAGACGGCGCCCTCGTGCGGCCCCCCCAGCT
>JAJDAI010000946.1 GCA_029261955.1 Deltaproteobacteria bacterium
GTCCACCGGCGGCGTGAGCAGCGGCGGCTGCGACTCCTGCGGGGACACGGCGGGCTGCGCTGACTGCGGGGGCGAGGGCGGCTGCGCCGGCGACCTGGGCTGCGGCGACCTGACCGACCCCGACGCCTGCAACCTCGAAGACAGCGGCTGCACGGGCACCGGAACCGACAACCCCGACGACGTGGGCTGCCAGGGCTGCCGCTTCGTCGCGAAGCAGGACAGCCAGGGTCGCTGGGTGGTGACCCTGGACTCCGAGGGCGTGCACAGCCACCGAGAGGGACGCCGCGGGCGCCTTCCGCTGGGCTCGGTGCTCGGCCTGCTCGGGCCGGTGATCTTCCTGGCCCGGCGCCGGCGCACGGCGGCCGAGCAGCAGTTCACTCGCTAGGAGCGGGCTCTTCGGGAGCGGGCTCTTCGGGAGCGGGCTCTTCGGGAGCGGGCTCCTCCACCAGCTCATCCGGCACCACCGCCTCGGCTTCGACCGGCGCGGCGGGCTCGACCTCGACCGCCTCCACCGGCACGGCCAACTCGACCTCGGCCGGAGCCTCCACCGGCACCGCCAGCTCGATGGGCGCGAGCGCCTCGGCCGCCCCCAGCAGGTCCCCCTTCTCGGGCTCGAAGAGAAAGACCCGGCTCTCCATGGGCGCGAAGCCCGCGGGGTCGCGCGTCCAGGCGACGCCTGCGAGCACGGTGCGACCGGGCACGGGCTCCCAGCTGGTGCCGGCGACCATCGCCGACCCCAACACGGGGGTGCGCGCGGCCTCCACCAGACCGCGGTGTTCGGGGCGGTAGATGCGGAGGTCCCCGCCCTGGTGCACCCGCAGGTTCTGGAACACGGCGAGCGGGGTCGCGTTGCCCGTCACGAGCAGCACCTCGGCCACGCCGTCCCCATCGAGATCCTCGACGCCCACGGGCGACGCCAGGCGGAGCGTCTCCTCCTCCTCGTCCGCGAGCAGCTCCTTGTAGGTCCGATCGACCTCCACCGGACGCGCCACGGGCCGGCCATCGGACCGCCAGAGCACCGCGCGCGGCGAGCGGGGGTCCAGCTCGGCCAGGCGGCTGGTCTCCTCGAGGCCGTACAGCCGCGGGGGCTCACCCGGCAGCCAGAAGAAGTCGAAGACCGAGAAGCGCTCCGGCAGCTTGACCCGCTCGCCGGGCTTGAAGGTGCCGGCCTCCGCGTCCCAGGCGACGCGCTCCACCCCACCGCGGAACGGCCGGTCGCCACCCGCGCGCTGCCCGACGAGCACCGTCGTGCCGTCGGCGTCGAGCATCGGGCGCAGGTAGCCCCCCCAGGGCTTTCCGATGGACTGGCGCACGCCGTCCCGGAGCGCGATGACGTGCGAACGCATGCGCGCGGCCTGCACCAGCACCACCCACTCGTCGACGCCGTCGCCGTCGAGGTCGGCGGCCTCCAGGCGCACGATCTCCTGGAAGGTCGGGGCCACCCAGACCTCCTCGGCGGTCCCGGAGCCATCGATCCTGGAGACCCGGCGCTCGTCGGCGAGCCAGAGGAGCTCCGGACCGCCGGCGACGTCGTGCCCCGAGGCGAGGCCCACGGCCTTGCAACGGCAGCCGTAGAGCGCCTCCTCGTGCTGGGCGAGGTTGCGCGCGATGGCGGCGGTGTCGTGAGCGCAGCCGCCCAGCACCAGGAGAATCAAGCCTGCGATCAGGCGCTGCATCATGGTTCGCTCCCTCGAGCTTCGATCAACACGGCGTTCAATTGGCGCCAGGACGCCTCCAGGTCGGCGCCCGGCAGCTCCGCTTCGACCGCGACCTCGCTGGCCCCGTGCTCGAAGTACCAGCCCACCCGCAGGCCGCCCGGGATGGGGCGAGACGAGATCCAGGGCCGCTGCCCGGCCACCTCGACGAGCGGGCCCTCCGTCCCCCGATCCACGAAGCCCTCGGGGCTCGCGAGGATCCGGGACTTCAGGGCTTCGGGATCGCCCGACCAGGTGCCCAGGTAGAGCGTCAAACCCGTCGCAGGGTCCCGAGCTTCCACCACGAAGGGCGAACGCCCGCGCCGCGACTGCCAGCCCTCGGGCACCGGGAGGGTCAGGCCGCTCCGAGGTTCCTCGACGGGCCCCGTGACGGGCATCCAGGGTTCCCCCGGCGGCGGCTCGTCGAGCGAATCCTGGGTCGCTTCGGGGGAGGCGTCCCGCTGAGGAGGCGCGTCGCGCGGGCAGCCGACGAGCCAGACCAGGGCGCCCAACAGCGCCAGGGTGCAGCTCGAACCTGGGGTCGGGGTTCGCAAGGCGGCGGAGTATGCCACGCGCCCTCCGCGCCGCCTGGGGCCTTGCCGGGTCTCGCCTTGGCGATGCCTGGTCGCGAGGAGCCGTCCGGTGCTCGAGCAGTGTGGAGCTGTCCGCGCGCCGACCGAGCCGATACGCCCCACGCTGCTGATATGGAGTGACCGACTGTCAAGGCTAGGCCTTGGTGGTGGTGGGATGGCCACCTCGGAGGGCGCCAGGTGGACGGACGAGGCAGGCTTCTTCGACGACGAGTCACTCTGATATTCGTG
>JAJDAI010000947.1 GCA_029261955.1 Deltaproteobacteria bacterium
CGTCGCCTCGCTGGCGGCGGGGGCGGGCTGCGTTCAGGGAGACGCGGAGTCGCCCATCCTCGACTACCTGCGCGCCGACGAGAGCGCGGAGCTGGTCATCGAGCTGGACGCGGTGGCGGGGCTGGAGCCGCGCGATCTCGCGGTGGAGGCCTGGCTGACGGCGGTGGAGGACGTGGTCAACAAGCCCGCCGGCGTGCGGGTGGAGCCGGATGACGTGCTGGCCGGGGCCGCGCAGTGGAGCTTCGAGGCCCTTCGGGGCTTCGAGGACGACGCGAACCTGGGCGAGGTCGGCGTCGTGCACCTGCTCTGGCTCGACGGCGAATACGCCGAGGAGCCTGACACCCTCGGCGTCGCCTGGAGCAACCGCCACATCGCGGTCTTCGCCGAGACCCTGGAGCGGCTCTGCGTGGACAACGGCGGCGATCAGCTGACCGGGCAGGGGCTCATCGAGCGCGCCTGCGGCGAGACCGAGCGCGCGGTGCTGCTGCACGAGATCGGGCACGTCTTCGGGCTCGTGAACCGCGGCCTGCCGATGGTGCAGGACCACGAGGATCCCGAGCACGAAGGACACGACGCCGAGGACTCGGTGATGTCCTGGGGCTACGACGGGCCGGGCCTCTTCGCGCACATCCGGGGGCAGGTGCTCGAGGACGAGGAGCCGCTCGGATTCGGGCCCGCGAGCTTGGCCGATCTGTCGGCCGTGGCCGAGGCATCCGAGCGCCCCGAACTCTGAGCACGGCGGCGACGTCGTGCGTTTTCGCACCTGCGACATGGCGTCGCAGAAGGCGTTCCAGGCTGGTTCTGACCCGAGTGGGACCCAGCCTGAAAGGGTGCGACGAACCTGGAAAGGAACTCAACATGCACCTGATCCACCGCCTCACCATTCCCTGGACCCTGCTCCTCCTGCTCTTCGCCCTGCCTGCCTGCCCCCCGGGCGACGACGACGACTCTGCAGATGACGACGACTCCGCCGCAACGGACGACGACGACGATTCGTCATCCGGTGCCGATGACGACGACATCGCCGACGACGACGACATCGCCGACGACGACGACTCCGCCCAGTCCTCGCTGGAGGACGACCTGTCCTTCACCCGCGAGGAGGAGAAGCTCGCGCGCGACGTCTACGTGACCCTCGGCGACGCCTACAGCCTGCCGGTCTTCGGGAACATCGCGGTCTCCGAGCAGAGCCACATGGACGCGATGCTCGACCTGCTCGTGGCGCGCGGCATCCCGGACCCCGTCGTCGACGACAGCACCGGCGCCTTCGTGAACCCCGTGCTCGACCAGCTCTTCGACGACCTCGTGCTCGCGGGGCAACCGGACGTGGCCTCGGCCCTGACGGTGGGCGCGACCATCGAAGACCTCGACATCCGAGACATCGAGGCGATCGCCGCAAGCACGTCGGACCCCGGCGTGCTCCAGGTGCTCGACTCGCTCGTCTGCGGCTCGCGCAACCACATGCGCGCCTTCTACGGCCAGCTCCAGAACCGCGGCGAGACCTACCTCGCGCAGTTCATCACCGAGGTCGAGCTCCAGGCGATCGTGACCAGCCCCCAGGAGTCCTGCCTGTAGGAGAGGGCCCGGAAGGCTTCGCCCCGCCCGGGGTTGAAGCCCCATGCCGCTCACCGTCCTGGCCCTGCTCCCCGCGCTGATCGCCCCCGAGGGGGCCGCGCTGGACCAGCTGCTCGAGCAGACCCAGGTCGCCGACGCGACGCTCGGCGACTGGCTGGAGGACGTCGATGTCCAGGGCTGCCTCGTCCCCGTTCGCGGGGACGTGGTGGCCGCCCTGGAGCGGCTCAAGACCTGGCAGATCGCCGCCAGCGAGGACCGGAGCGACGCCGTCGCGCGGCGCGTGCTGAAGCGGCGGGCCCGGCGCTTCTCGGCCGAAGGCGTCGCGCTCGTGGAGGACTGGCTGGACTCGCGCGAGCTGGCCCGCCAACGCTGGCTCTGCGAGGACGCGCTGCCGCTGCCGCGCGCGGGGCTGGAGGCGCGGGAGCTCGCGGAGCAGGCCATCGCCTTCTTCGGCGCCGCCATCCAGTCCGAGCTCGACCGACTCCAGGGCCTGTCCGAGGCCGAGCGGGGTCGGGCGGTGTCCGGGCTCCAGGGCCTCCACTCCGAGCTGCTCCACCGCTTCGACGCCATGTTCCACCGGGACGACGGGCCGGCGCGCGACAGCCTCGTCCTGGCCCTCGACGCCCTCTGGGTGGAGCTCGTGGACCCCTGGGATCTGGGCTGGATCGGCCCACGCGGGCGCTTCGTCTACCGCCCCGACTGGGACGAACTGGGCGGCGACCCCACGCAGCGCTCCCGCTGGTTCGGCGAGAGCCGCGACATCCTCAGCTCCTACAAGCCCGAGGACGTGGACATGGGCCCAGCGGTTCCCTACGCCGACTGGGACATGGAGCCCGGCCCGCGCGTGCCCATGGACGCCGGCGGCGACTTCAAGCGCGGGGTGGGCTGGATGGACCCGGCGCCCGCGGGCCTCAGCGGGATGGGCGTCCCGGACCCGCGCTCCACCCAGGTCGTCAGCGGCGAGTTCCTGGACCCCTGGGACAAAGCGAAGCTCGACGAGGTCGTCCGGGGCTGGACGCGGCAGCGGGGGGCCCTGGACCGGGACGTGAAGGCCGAGACGCGCCGCCTCGCGGACATCGCCCAGCTCGCCGAGCTCGATCCCCAACGCGCCGCCCGCGAGGCGGAGCGCAGCCACCGCCGCCTGCGCCACCTGGCCACGGACCACGAGCGCCTCGCCGCCCGCGTCGAGACCAGCGCCACCGGCAGGCCCTGGATCGACAGCCGCCTGCGCGACGAGCACAAGGGCCCGCTGGTCCGCTCCCTG
>JAJDAI010000948.1 GCA_029261955.1 Deltaproteobacteria bacterium
AGCGAGGCGTGCTCTGAGCGCTATCCTGCGCCGCATGAAGCCCCTTCTCCTGCTCGTGTTCCTGATCGGCTGCCCCCTCGGCGACGACGACGATTCCGCCCCCGAAGGCGTCGATCCCCTGTCCTGGTCCGTGGACGAGGCCGGCCCCTTCCAGGTCGGCTACCGCACCTGGGAGCACACCTACACCGCCCCGGGCGGCGTCGGCGAACGGACCATCCCCATGGCCATGTGGTTTCCCACCGAGGAGACCTCGGGCGCGCCGGTCACCTACGAGTCGCTCTTCCCCGACGCGCAGTCCTTCGGCAACGCCATCGCCGCGGCCCCGGTGCACGAGGGCGGCTACCCGGTGCACCTCTACAGCCACGGCCACCAGGGCTTCGCGGGCTCGAGCTCGTTCCTGGCCCGCCACCTGGCGACGCACGGCTGGGTCACCATCGCGCCCGACCACATCGGCAACACCTTCCTGACCAACACCGACCCGCGCGCCACCGCGATCTACTTCCTGCGGGGCACGGACTCCTCGGCGGCCCTCGACGCGTTGGACGAGGTGGGCACGGGCTTCCTGGCCGGCACCCCGAACACGGCGGAGGTCCTGCTCAGCGGACACAGCTTCGGCACCCACACGGTGTGGAGCACGGGCGGCGGAACCTGGGACTACGACACCATCGAGGCGAACTGCGCGGCTGACGACATCGGCGACGGCACCGGCTGCACACCGGAGGAGCTGTCGGTGTTCGCCGAGGGGGTCGAGGACTCCCGGGTCGTCTCGCTGCTTCCCCTCGCGGGCGCGCCCTCCAACGGGTGGTTCGGCCCCGACGGCATCCTCGACGTGCAGCACCCGGTCTTCAACATGACCGGCTCGGAGGACCCGCGGAGCGGCCAGGAGATGTGGGAGCGCACGGAGTCGCTGGACGACTACAGCTGGATCGACATCGAGGGCGGCTGCCACCAGCTCTTCGCCCTGGGCGCCTGCGACCAGGTCCCCAGCCAGGAGGGCTTCGACATCATCGGCACCTACAGCCTGGCCTTCGCGCGCAAGACGGTGCTCGGCGACACCAGCGTCAGCGACATCCTCGACGGCACGACCCCCGTCTCCGACCGGGTCACCCTCTACACCCGCTAGATGAAAACCCCGGTGTCAGACACCGCGGCTTTCATCTGCACACTGCGGTGTCAGACACCGCGGCCTTCATTCACCAGGCGTCGTCGTGCACCGGCGGCTCGGAGCCTTCGAGCAGGTCCACGACCACCTCGACGTGGCGGGCCTCGTCGTCCCGCCCCAGGCGGCGGAGCTGGCGCGAGGCGAGGGTGTAGGCGGCGCGGGCCCGGCCCTTCTCGTCGATCTCGCGGGCTCGGTCGCCGGCCATCCGGGCACCGTTGGCGATGTCGGGGTCGATGTAGCCCGTGCCCTCCAGCAGGCGCTGGGCTTCACGCAGGTGCCGGTCGAAGCCGGCCAGATCACCCAGGGCGATCACCGGCGCCAGCAGCAGGACGTGCAGCGTGCCCTGCATCGGCGCCAGGCCCTGGCGGTCGAAGATGGACAGCGCCGACTCGAGCACCTCGCAGGCCTCCGCCCAGCGCTCCTGGGCTGCGAGCATCTGGCCGAGGTTGGCCACCGGGTAGACGGCGTGCACCGCCCCGAGGGCCAGGAGCCGACCGCGCGCCTGGCGGTAGAAACCCTCGGCTTCGGCCAGCCGCTCCTGCCCGCGCAAGGTGTCGCCGAGGTCGTTCAGGGTCGAGGCCTGCTCCCAGCGCATGTTGTGCGCGGCGTAGATCTCGTTGGCTGAGCGGAACATCAGCTCGGCGTCGTCGTAGCGCGAGGCGTGCACCCAGCTCCGCCCCAGCCCCACGCGGCAGTTGGCGGCGCCGACGATGTCGCCGCTCTCCACGCAGCCCTTGAGGGCTTCGAGGAAGACGGCCTCGCTCTCCTCGAGGTCGCCGCGGACCCGCAGCGCGTAGCCGAGGCTGCGGCGGCAATCGACGAGCAGCTGCCCATCCCACAGCTCCTGCGCTGCCTGCTCGGCGCTGCGCAGGTGGCGCCAGGCCGACAGGGCGTCTCCGCGCAGCAGCGCATCCAGGCCGCGCTCGCGGTCCACATGCACGCCGATGCGCTCCCAGCCCGAGAGCACGACGTAGGGCACGCAGCGATCGACCCACTTGCGGGCCTCGTCGAAGTGTCCGCGCATGCGGTGGCTGTAGATGCGCGCCACCCAGCCCTCGCCCCAGCGCACGTCGTCGGCGCCGAGGCCCCGCCGCTCCATCGCCTGGTCCCGCAGGTCGAGCAGCCACTCCGCGTACTGGTACTCGCCGCGCTGCATCCGGGCGTCGGCGCCGCGCAGCAGGGGATCGAGGGCGTCCTCCAGGTCCGCCGCCGTGCCCGAGGCGAGCAGGTGCCGGCCCCGCCGCTCGGCCGCCAGCGGCCCCGGCTCCTGGGCGAGCATGCGCGCGCAGGCCCGGTGCTGAAGCTCCAGCCGGCCTTCAGCCGCCGCCCCGGTCAGCAGGCCGTCCCGCAGCAGCTCGTGCACGAAGCCCCAGGCCGCCTCGGGTCCGCCGCCTTCGCACCAGGCGAGGCGTTGGCTGATCAGCAGCTCCACCAGCTCCCAGGGAGGCTGCGTGCCCGCCATCAGGCAGAGCTTCTTCCACTCGGCGCCGTCGACCTCCAGGCCCAGCACCGCGGCCAGCTCCACCGCGAGCCGCTGTGCCCGCGGGCGCCCCTTGAGCGCGCGCTCGAGCCGCCAGGACCAGAGCTGCTCCACCTCCTTCGGCAGCACCTCGTCCTCGGAACGCAGGACGAAGCCGCGCTCGCTGGGCTCCAGCAGGCGCCGGTCCACCCAGTCCTCCACCAGCTGGACCGCGAACTGCGGGTTGCCCGCCGTGGCGTCCTGAGCCCGCTTCGCGAGGTTGTGCTCCAGACCCAGCATCTGGCGCAGCAGCACCGACGACTCGGCCGAAGCCAGCGGCCCGAGGACCACCCGCCCGACTTCGGGGCGCTCGCTGAGCACGGCGAGGTGCTCGGCCGTCAGGGCGCCGCGGTGGGTGTCCTCGTCGCGCACCGTCAGCAGGATCAGGGCCGGCATGGGCTGCCCCACCGGCGGCTCCAGCAGGTGCTGCACCAGGACCAGGGTCTCCGTGGCCCACTGGGCGTCGTCGACCAGCACGATGGGCACCCGGCCGCTCGCCACGCGCTGGACGAAGCGGCGGACCAGCTCGAAGCGCTCCTGCGGCGCCTTCAGGCGCAGGACCGGGCCGTAGCGACCGGGCGGGCTGGCGGGGTCCTCGGTGCCGGGTGAGACCAGCTCGGTCAGGTCTTCCCACTCGTCGGCCTCGTCCGCGCCGAGGGCCTGGAGCCGCTCCTGCAAGGCGCGACCGACGGCCTCCCGGGGCATGCCGCCGAGGCGGAGGAAGCGCGAGACCAGGCCGCCGAGCCCGCTCCGCGCCGAGGGGCCGGGGCTGTGGGTCGCGTGCAGGATCGTCGCGAGCCCCAGCTCGTCCGCACGCTCCCCGAGCCAGCGCGCGAGCCGCGTCTTGCCGAAGCCAGCGGGCCCCTCGATGAGCATCGCCGCGGGCTGACCCGTCTCACGCACCCGTTCCAGGGCATCCCAGAGGATCGAGCGCTCCACCTCGCGCCCCACCAGAGGCAGGGTCCGCAGCCCCGACAGGCCCAGGGCCGGCCCCCAGAGCAGGCCCCGGTCCGCCGCCTCGTCGCTGCCGAGCCGCCAGCTGCGCGGAAAAGGGATGTTGGCGGGGCCGAAGGTCTCGGGGTCGATCTGGTCGAGGGCCCGCAGGGCGTGCAGCGCGTCGGCGGCCCGCTGGAAGCGCGCTTCGGGCTTCTTCTGGAGCAGGCGGCGCAGCCAGAGCTCGAAGCTGCGGGGCACGTCCATGGCCGCCTCGAAGCGCGGCAGGGGCGAGGCGAGGTGCGCGCGCGCGAAGGCGTCGAAGGAGCCCGCTCCCTGGAAGGGCGCCGCGCCCGTGGCCAATGCCCAGGCGAGGCAGCCCACGGCGTAGAGATCGGTCCAGGGCCCCAGCGCCCACCAGGCCCCCTGGAACTGCTCGGGCGCCATGTAGGTGGGGGTGCCCACGAGCAGGTCCTCGTGCTGGCGGCGATCCCGGTCGAGCACGTGGGACAGCCCGAAGTCGACGAGCTTCAGGCCCGAGGGCCGCCCGTTCCAGATGATGTTCCCGGGCTTGATGTCCCGGTGCACGAGGCCGCGCGCGTGGGCGTGAGCCAAGGCCTGGAGCAGCCGCTCCAGCAGCCCCAGCAGCAGGGGCCAGTCCACCTGCCCCTTCCAGGCGCTCAGCTCGTCGCCCTGGATGAACTCCATGACGAGGTAGGGCGTGCCGGCGGCCAGCCGCGATCCGCTGGCCTCCTCCTCTTCGGCCGTGACCTCGCCCTGGTCGAGCACCGCGACGATGTTGGGGTGGTCCAGCGCCGCGATCGCCCGGACCTCGTTGCGGAAGGCGGCCCGGAACTCGCTCTGCCGCGCGTACTCCCAGGTCAGCATCTTGACCGCGACGGCCATGCCGCTGCGCCGGTGCCGCCCACGCCACACGACGCCCATGGCGCCCTCCCCGACGGGGGCGTCCAGATCGAAGGCTGACAGCGTGATGGGCTCGGTCACAGAGGCGGGAGTATAGGGCGTGGGGTGTCCGAAAATGAGCGCGCCGGTGTCAGACACCGGGGTGTTCGAACGGGGTCAGACCCCACCTGGTCCATCTGGGCCCCAAGCGAAGGCCCCCACCCTGGAAGACCAGAGCGGGGGCACTTCGGACCGCTTTGAGAGCGGAGGGGACTCGCTACAGGTTGCAGCTGAAGGTCGGAACCTGCAGGCACTCACCGTTCTGGCTGAAGGGGTCGTCGTCGCAGGTCCCGCCACCCGAGTTCAGGGTGTCGAGGTCCTCTTCGCCGCACATGTTCTGCTCGTTGCCGACCCGGACGGTGACGCCCGCATCGGTGACAGGCACCTCGATGCAGTACCCGCCGTTGGACTCGGTGGTGGTGCTGAAGACAGCCACGTCGTTGAACGCGTTGTCGAACACCTCGACCGGGACCATCTCAGCCTGCTGGTTGTTGATCATGACGGCACCGGAGGCACACGTCGTCTCCTGGTAGGGACGCAGGATGGCGAGGTTCGGGCAGCCGCTCTGGCAGCCCGGCAGGCCAGCCTGGGCGAACACCTGGGTGGGCTGGAAGCCAACCTCGTCGCGACCCGAGACCACGTAGACCTGGGTGGTGGTGAACACCGGGACGGCCATGCAGAAGCTGCCGTCGGCCTCGGTCTGGGACACGCCACCGTTGGGGCTGACGACCGTCTGGTCGGCGAGGCCCTGGCCCTGGCTGTCGACGACCACGCCGGAGACGCAGGTCATGATGTCGATGGGCACGGTGCCGATGTCGACGCAGTCAGCGCTGTTGCCGTCGGTGCAGGTCGCCTGCGTTCCGGTCGTGACCGGGTCGGTGCGCTGCGTGGCCGGCTGGCCGCCGATCGTGTAGCTGATGTCCAGCCACACGGTCTCGCCGTTCTTGACCTCGACACAGAAGCGGCCGTCCTGACCCGTACGACCCGTGGTCGTGTAGGTGTAGGTCAGGCCCACGGCGCGCACGGTGGCGCCGACGCGGGGGGTGCCCTGGCTGTTGGTCACCTGGCCGCTGACGCAACCGTGGGTGGGCAGGGGCTGGTCGCAGTTCCAGCTGGAGAAGTGGGGGACCTCGAACTCCCAGTACCAGATGCCGTTGTCGTCCTGGACCAGGTTGCCGGCGCCCTCTTCGACCCACTTGCCGAGATCCTCGTCGTAGGACCAGGCGGCGACCGAGTCACCCTCGGGCACGGACGCGTTCTCGGCGTCCTGAATCTGGATGGGGAAGCGGATGGGAGCGGTGACGTCGCCGAGCTGAAGCTCCTCGCCGTTCTCGCCCCAGAGGTTGACCTGGAGCATGCCCCAGGACTCGAGGAGGACCTCGTCACCGGACTCGGTCCGGGCGCTGAAGTCACCGGGGGTGGCCAGCAGCTCGCCGCCGTTGTCCACCGGCGCGGTCACGTCGAAGAAGGTGGCCTCGACGGTGATGGAGCCGTCGTAGATGGAGCCTTCGGCGTCCACGAAGTTGGCGGGCGGCAGCATCACTTCGGCGTTGCGCTCGCTCACCACGAAGGCGAGGCCGTCAGCGGCGTCGAAGGTGTTGGTGTAGTCCACCTCAGCCATGCGCTGGATGAGCGTGTTCTCGACCTCGTCGAGGATGTCGATGGGGGCCTGCGTCTTGGCGTAGCCCGTCTTGTAGAAGTTCACCAGGACGTGGTCCTGAGGGGTCAGGTCCAGGAAGGAGTAGCGACCGTCGTCGTCCGTCTCCGTCTCCAGGCCCGTGTCCGTCGCCACCGTCACGCCCTCGATGGGCATGCTCATCGCGTTCAGCACAACACCCGAGAGGGTCGTGCCGAGCGGGGCGTAGGGATCGTCGACGTCGTCGTCGTCGTCCGCCGTGGGGTTCGGGTTCGGGTTGCCGAGGTCGTTGCCACCGTTGCCGGTGTAACTGTCAACGGCGCAGCCGGATACCAACAGACCGGCGGCGCCAAGCACCGCTACCCAGTTGATTCGCTTGAAAGTCTCGAAAGTGGTCATGAAATCCTCCGCGATCTCTTGGGGGCCTGCGGTCCGGTGGCCCCACCCATTCCCTGGCAGTGACGGCATTCTTCCCCGGTGCTTTGCAGCGGGTCAACAACTTCTTGACAAAAACTTTGCAGACTCATTGTGAAGCCAATGATTTCGAGCACTTGAGACTGTCAACGTTTCTTGACATCTGGCGATCTGCGATCCGAATTGAATGAAATCCGGTGCGATCCCGTCCAGCCGGCACACCACCCGGAGTGCCCCTTGAACGTCCTGGCCTCACGCGCGTCTATATGCCTCCTGTTTTTGTCCGTAAGCACTGTACTGGCGGCGCCTGCGGCCGCAAATGTGTTTCCTCTGGGGGAGCGGCCTTTTTATTTGGCGATCGGGGGCAGTGGTGCGATCGCGGGGGTCGAGGATTCGGGGGTCGGCTACGCCAACCTGACGCTGGGCCTGCGATTCATCCCGCTGTCGCCCGAGATCACGGTCCGCGAGGGCCTCGGCCGGGACCCGCTGCACCACCTGACCAGCATCGCGGCCGGAGCGCGGGTCCTGCTTCCCAAGTTGCTGATTCTGCGGGGTTCCTTCCGCTTCGCCTTCTCGCACCAGCACGAGCTGCTCTTCACGAAGGCGCAGGCCGATCCCGGCAAGGCGATCTTCGGGATCCACGAGGAGATGACCCATCGGTCCGGCTTCGAGACCGGCATGGGCCTGGAGCTCATGCCCGATCCGAAGGGGATCTTCGGGATCTTCGCGCAGGTGAACGCGCTCTTCTTCCCAGCCAGCGCGGGGCCGCCCTTCTACGTGTTGGGCGAGTTCGGGATCTCGCTATCTTTCGGACCTCAATAGCGACGGCGCGTAGTCCTCGGGCGCAGCAAAACCCAGCAGGTTGAGGGTCGTCGCAGCGACGTTCGCGAGACCGCCCCCATCCGAGGCGAGCGAAGCGCGCCCCACCGGGTCGAAGAGGTGCAGCGGCACCGGGTTCAAGGTGTGGGACGTCAAGGCAGTCTTCTTGTATCCGCCGCGCTTCTTGTCGAGCTGGAACATCTGGTCGGCGTTGCCGTGATCTGCCGTGACGAGCAGCGCGCCGCCGATCCGCTCGATGACGGGCACGAGTCGGGCCAGGCAGAGATCGACCGCCTCCACCGCCATGGTGGCGGACCGCAGGTGCCCGGTGTGACCGACCATGTCGCCGTTCGCGTAGTTCACCCGCAGGAAGCGGGGCGGGATCGGTGACTTGAGCGCGCCGATCAGCGCATCGGTGACCTCTGCCGCCTTCATCCAGGGACGCTGCTCAAAGGGCACGAGGTCGCTGGGGATCTCCAGGTAGGTCTCCAGCGCGGGCGAAAAGGCGCCGCTGCGGTTTCCGTTCCAGAAGTAGGTGACGTGGCCGAACTTCTGCGTCTCGGCGCAGGCCCACTGGCTCACGCCCCCGCGGGCCAGGTACTCACCCATCGTGCGCTCGATGACCGGCGGCTCGACCAGGAAGCGCGGCGGGATGTTCAGGTCGCCGTCGTACTGCATGATCCCGGCGAAGCGGACGTCGGGGTGGCGCACCCGGTCGAAGACGTCGAAGGACGGCTCGACAAAGGCGCGGCAGATCTCGATCGCGCGATCGCCGCGGAAGTTGAAGAGGATCACCCCGTCGCCGTCGTGGATGGGCCCCACCGGGCCGTCGGCGTCGGCCACGACGAACGCCGGCAGGAACTGGTCCACGGCGCCGGGCTCCTCGTCCCGGAAGCCCCGCACCGCCGCCGTGGCCGAAGGGAACCGGCGGCCGAGCCCCAGGACGTGGGCCTGCCAACCCCGCTCGACGATGCTCCAGTCGGCTTCGTAGCGGTCCATGGTGGTGACCATGCGACCCCCGCCCGAGGCGATCGCGAAGGTCCCCTCCCCCAGCGATGCGAGGACGCCCTCCAGGCGCTCCAGGTAGACCAGCGCCGAGCACTCGTCGACGTCGCGCCCGTCCAGCAGCACGTGCACGAAGATGCGGCGGCAGCCCTCGCCCGCCGCGCGGCGGAGCATGGCGTGCAGGTGGCGCTCGTGGCTGTGCACGTTGCCGTCGCTGAGCAGGCCGATGAAGTGCAGGGCGTGCCCGCTGCCCGCGCAGGGGCCGACGACCTCGTTCCAGGCGGCGCCTTCGAAGA